>JAHZLG010000161.1 GCA_022599995.1 Alphaproteobacteria bacterium
CTTCACGTGAAACGCGTCGGTTAATTCCTGTGAACTAGCGCGGCTGGATCAGCCGAAGCGTTTCGGCAGTCAGATTGTCGACGGCAAATCCGAAATGGTTGAATGCAGCCGAACCGGGGGCCGATACGCCAAACCCTTCCATTCCGAAGACCAAAGCGTTTTTTGTGCTGAAGCCTTGGGCCGCCAAAAGACGCCACCATCCTTCATCGCGCGATGCCTCGATAACCACAGCCGCGTCGGCCTGAAACAGGGTTTTTTGAAAGGGCTCGGGTTGCGACAACAACAGCGTTCGATTGGGAACAGAGACAACTCGAACCGTCAGATCGCGTTGCGCAACGATATTTTCGGCGGTCTTGATAGCAAGCTCCACCTCACTGCCAGAGGCAATGAGGCAAAGAGCTTGTGCGCCCGTATTGTTGCTTTCCCAAATAACGTACCCGCCTTTGGCGCTAAGGTTCAGCTGTGACTGCCCGGGAGATGATTGATAGGCCTTGGAAGGTACCTGTCCGCGCAGATACGGGACGGCTTGCCGCGTGAGGGCGAGGACGACAGGGGTATCATGATGGACAAGGCCATAATGCCACGCCTCGGCTGCCTCAGCCGCATCAGCAGGGCGGAAAACCTGCAGGCCGGGAATGCTGCGCAGCGCAGCGAGTTGCTCTACCGGCTGGTGCGTTGGCCCGTCTTCGCCCACCCCGATGGAATCGTGGGTCATGACATAGATGACGCCAAGTTTCATGAGGGCAGAGAGACGAATAGCGGGTCGGCAGTAATCAGAAAAGACCAAGAAGGTCGCGCCATAGGCACGAAATCCAAAGAGGTGCATGCCGTTGAGAATGCTTGCCATGGCGTGTTCCCGCACACCAAAATTGACATAGTTACCCTTGGTGTTGACGTTTCCCTCTTTGTCGAACACCAATTCTTGCTTCTGCCCTCGCGACAGGTTGGAGGCCGTGAGATCCGCCGATCCGCCGAAAATGTTGGGCACAGTGCGGAGAACATGATTGATCGTCATCATGCTTGTTTGGCGAGTGGCTTTCTTTGGTTGGGTTTCGGCAAATTCTTCCAGGAGATCGCCCAGCATTTGATCGAGATCAACGTGTTCCAAAGTACTGGTCTTGACGTTGGTCATATCGAGCCAATACTGCAAGGCGGCACCGATGGGAGCCTCACGACGGTAGTCGAAAACGCCTAATTCATATTCCCAAGCTTGGCGATGGCTCTCGCCGTTTTGGCGAAAATGGTGTTTCAAATCCGAGACAACTCCGGGCACTTCGAACGGAGTATCCCAGCTAAGCAAATGATTTGTGAGGGATTGTTTTAATCCCGCCAGCTCTTCGCTTCCCAGCGGGGCCCCGTGGGCGGCGGAAGAGTCCGCTTTCGTTGGAGCACCGAACCCAATTGTTGTGCGGCAAGCGAGCATAATCGGGGCACCGTTTGGCTCCAGATCGCCGAGCGCGCGGGCAATGGCATCGTGATCGTGGCCATTAAGCGCGCGAACGTCCCAGCCAATTGAGCTGTAGCGTTTGTCAAATTCCTCGGTACGCACGGTCGATGCGCGTCCATCGATGGTAACATCGTTGTTGTCAAAAAGGACGATGAGGTTGTCGAGTTTCAGGTGTCCTGCTAAAGCCATCGCTTCTTGGGCGACGCCTTCCATCAGGCAGCCGTCACCGACGAGCACCCAAATCTTGGGAAGAAGGCGGGGATCTAAATCGGGGAATTGGTTGAAAATCCATTTTGCCGCGATGGCCATGCCGACACCATTGGCAAGGCCTTGTCCGAGGGGTCCCGTTGTTGCTTCGATGCCACTTGCTCCTTCGGCGGCATCGTATTCGGGATGGCCAGGCGTTTTCGACCCGAGTTGGCGAAATCGTTCTAGCTCGGCACGCGTCATGGCTTCATAGCCAGTCAGGTGGAGCATCGCGTACAGCAACGCCGATCCATGGCCTGCAGAGAAAATAAACCGATCGCGCCCGGCCCAATCGGGCTTTTCGGGCGCGAATCGGAGGTGATTGACTGCGAGATGGGCGACCACGTCGGCCATGCCGAGCGGAAGGCCGGGGTGGCCGGATTGTGCCTTTTCGACCATCTCGGCACTTAGCACACGCAACGCGGAAGCGAAGGCCTTGACCTTATCGTGATCCTCTATCTTGCTATGCGGGCGGCTCGGGGCTTGGGGGAGGTCTGGCGACAGATGCGGCGGCGGATCACGCGTGAAGACCGCATCGCGCGGCAAAGAATCGTGGTTTATGGGGTTAAAATCGTCAGAACGTGACACAGATAATATCTTCGAAGAGAAAGCGTGGGGAGTGCAGTGCCTAGCAAAGGCTGCACACCCCAAGCAAGGAACAATTCAGATTTCAGTTTAATACTTCAGGCCAGTTTTGATTGGCTTGTTGGATAAATGCCTCACGGTCTTTCTGCCAACGCGCCTGCACATTGCCGTCATAGTTCAGGTAGAGTTTGCCCCGGACGATGCTCCACTGATGTGGGTCGGATGAGGCTGTGCCCCCCATGGCGACGGCATAGGCACAATATCCACCGTATTGCGGAGCATATTTTTCGGGGTTGGCAGCGAAGGCATCGCGGTTGGCTGCCGAGCGAAAATACCAATTCGCCCCCATCCATTCGAACGAGTAGTCATCATCGCCTTCGATGGCTTTGTTGTCGGTGTGATAGGCGACGGCGTCATACCCGCTGATAGCGGCATTGGAAAAGTAGCCGGTGTAAACGGGCGATGCGGCCGATGCGATGGTTGCCCCAAAGAGCAAGGACGCCAGAACCGTAAGGCCGAGCATGCAGGTGCGCGTGCGGTGAGAAAAGGAAGAGCGGGTCATTCAAAACCTCTTGAGAAAAAGTCGGGGAAGAGTGGGCGGAAGAGAGAGACTATCGAGCAAGAACGTTTGGCCAGTTAGATTCGGATTTGGTGATAAACCCATCCTTATCGGCTTCCCAAGAGTTTTGGATTGATCGATTGTAGTTGAGATAGAGATCGCCGTTGTGCACCGTCCAGTTGCTGGGGTTGCCGCGTGCGAGGTAACCCTGTGCAACAGCCCACGCACAGTACCCTCCATATTTCGGGGCATATTTTTCCGGGTTGGCGACAAATTTTTCTTTGTTTTGTTCCGATTTAAATCGCCACTTGGCACCGTTCCACTCGGCCACGTAGGAGTTGTTTCCTGGCACGGCCGCACTTTCGGTATGATAGGCGACGACGTCGTAGCCTCCAGCTCCATAGGAAGACAAGAAGCCAACATAAACCGATGCGGACTGGGCGTTGCTGGAAAGGAAGGGGAGAAACGAAAAAATGGACATCAAGAAAACCAGACGAAAGAAGGCAACCATAGAACAACCTTTGTTGTGTGATGTAGGGTGTAATGAATGGATAGTGTGAGGTGAAGGCAAGGTGAAAGCTATTGCTCGGTGATTACATGGGATTACATGGGATTACACGGGATTACACGGGATTATGGGGCGCGGACGCCTACCATCAAAAATCAAGAGTATCTCTTGCTCGAATTGTTGGCGTTCTGGGGGCTGCTTTTCACACGCTCGATCCGGTGATTCAAGGAACCATTCCCATCATCGGGGCTAATTCATAGCATATTTTTCTGCTGTAACATACGGTTGAGTGCAAAGAGACAAGCCCCCCTGAACGAGGAAGGCGAACACCGTATAGGGGCGAAGATGCGCCATAGGAGGATTCGGTTTTACATGACATTATTGTGATGTTCTGATCTTCGGAACGCGAGAGGTGCATTTGTTGTCGCAAGACGCCTATGTTCTTGCAAGATGCCTTCGTTTTGTCGAGACAAACGGTCGATGACTGTCGGTGGGCGGCTTGTCGATTCTTAATTATGACAAC
>JAHZLG010000162.1 GCA_022599995.1 Alphaproteobacteria bacterium
CGCCATGTCAGGATCGCCCGGCACTGGTCACGTGGCGAGCAGACGGTGTCGCCATGGCAGAATCACCCGGCACTGGTCACGTGGCGAGCAGACGGTGTCGCCATGTCAGGATCGCCCGGCACTGGTCACGTGGCGAGCAGACGGTGTCGCCATGGCAGAATCACCCGGCACTGGTCACGTGGCGAGCAGACCGTATCACGATGGCAGAATCACCCGGCACGAGTCGCATCGCGAGCAGACAGTATCATGATGGCAGAATCACCCGGCACTGGTCACGTAGCGAGCAGACCGTATCACATCGCGGGGTGAGGGGTGCGGATGGATGGACGGGGAGATGGGCGGAGGGGGTGGGAGGGGGCGCAAACTAGCTGTATGCGCGCAGACAGTGAGCTCTAAGGAGCAAGGATGAAATTCACGATTCGTCCGCGCACAAGAATTGGCGCACGACGGGCTTGTCTGCCTTCAATGGCTTGGGCGACTTTGGGGGTGGTGCAGACGACTTCGAGCACCGCCTCATCGGTAAGGGCAACATCATACGCCACCCGACACAGCATCTTGCCGTTGATCTGCACCGATATTTCTTCTTGTGGCGAGACCAAGGCCTCGGCATCCCAGCTTGGCCACGGGGCCGATACCAGCAGCTGATCCGGTTGAATGCGGGCGTGCAATTCCTCGGTGAGGTGCGGGACAATCGGGTTGAACAAGCGCAACACGGTCATCCAGCCCTCATAGACAGGGGCAGACAGGGGTTGCACAAAAAGGTAGTTGGTGAGTTCGCGAATGCGCGCAATGGCCCGGTTGAAATGATACCGATCAATGTCCTCGGTGACCGTTTTGATGGTTGTGTGCACCATGCGCATGGTGGCGGTGGTTGCTTCTTCCGCCTCGGGTGTTTTGGTTGCCGGGGGGAGTCCGTCGGCTAAGGCGGTGTCGATCACCCCATCAATGTGCCGATAAAGCCGTTTGAGATAGCGATGGATGGCGTCTGCCCCTGCCGCCGTCCACTCAAGGTCGCGATTGGGCGGCGAATCCGACAAAATGAACAGGCGGGCAGTATCGGCGCCATAGGTTGCGATAATGTCATCGGGGTCGACGACATTGCGTTTTGACTTACTCATCTTCACCGATGCCCCCTCTGCCAAGGGGACATGGGTGTCGCGATGCCGCAATCCGTTCTCGGGGTCGCGTTCGGCATCGGTCGGGAAAATCCACGCATTGGTGGCGGGGTCTTTGATGGTCTTGTGACACACCATGCCTTGGGTGAACAGACGCTTGAACGGCTCGTCGATGGCACAGTGTCCCGCCTGCTTCAGGGCGCGGAAGAAAAAGCGCGAATACAGCAGGTGCAAAATAGCGTGCTCGATGCCGCCGATGTAGTCGTCCACGGGCAGGAATTGCGCGGCAAGTTTGGCATCGAAGCCCTGCGTGGTATCGCGAGGGGACAAGAAGCGGGCAAAATACCACGATGACTCGAAGAAGGTATCGAAGGTATCGGTTTCGCGCAATGCGGGCTTGCCACACGATGGGCACGCCGTGTGTCGCCATGTCGGGTGGTGGTCAAGGGGATTACCGTGCGTGCCGATGTCGATGTCTTCGGGCAATCGCACAGGCAACTGGTCGCGGGGCACGCCGACAGCACCGCAATCGTGGCAGTGGATCACGGGCACCGGACACCCCCAGTATCGTTGCCGTGAGACAAGCCACTCGCGCAAGCGATAGATGGTTTCGCCTGTTCCTTGTTTGGTTTCTTCGAGGCGGGCGATCGCGGCAGGGATTGCCTCCTGCACGGTGAGACCGTCGAGGAAATCCGATCCGAACAGCGTCCCTTGCCCGGTGTATGCCTCATTGTCCACCTGCGCCGCATCGGGGTCGGCAAGGGGGTCGACCCCGGTTGGGGCGACAACGGGCACCACGGTTAGCCCCTCTTGACGGGCGAAGTCTAGATCGCGTTGATCATGAGCGGCACAGGCGAACAGTGCTCCTGTGCCGTATTCGAGCAGAACATAATTCGCCACGTAGACAGGAAAGGTCCAATCGGGGCGAAACGGGTGATGGGCTTGGAGACTCGACCGATAGCCTCGTTTTTCGATCTCTTCGCCGCGTGGGGCGGTGCCGCCTTTGCGGCATTCGGCGATGAAGGCGGCGAGTCCTGCGTCCTGTGCGGCGAGGGCCTCGGCAACCGGGTGATCGATGGCCAGGGCAAGAAAGGTCATGCCGAACAGGGTGTCGGGGCGGGTGGTGAAAACGCTGATGGTTTCCTGCTTGGTGGCGTCATCTGCGCTGCCCGCTTTGTCCGTGCTATCCGCTTTGCCCGCGCTGCCCGCTTTGTCCGTGCTATCCGCTTTGCCCGCACTGCCCGCTTTGCCAGCGCTATCTGCTTTGTCCGCGCTATCCGCACGCGACACGACGAAATCTATCGAGCACCCCTGCGAGCGTCCGATCCAATTACGTTGCATCGTCTTTACGGCTTCGGGCCACGCACTCAAATCATCGAGAGCCCTATCGAGTTCGTCGGCATAATGCGCGGTGTCGAGGCACCACTGCTTGCGCTTCACGCGCTCGACGTCAGCCCCGGAGCGCCAACCCTTGCCTTCAATCACCTGTTCATTCGCAAGCACCGACTGCTCAACGGGGTCCCAATTCACCCACATGTCTTTGCGAACGGCGAGCCCCGCATCGAGGAAGTCCAGAAAATACCCTTGCTCGTGGCGGTAGTACTCCGGATGGCAGGTGGCTATTTCGCGCTCCCAATCGATTGATAGCCCAAGGGCCTTCAGTTGCGCCCGCATGGTGGCAATGTTTTCCCATGTCCACTTGGCAGGGTGCAACCCGCGCTCCCGCGCCGCATTTTCTGCCGGGAGGCCAAAAGCGTCCCATCCCATTGGATGGAGCACATCATAGCCGCGTGCCTTCTTGTAGCGGGCAACGAGGTCTCCCATGGTGTAATTCCGCACGTGCCCCATGTGGATGCGCCCCGAGGGATAGGGAAACATCTCGAGGACATAGTACGGATTAGTCGCTTGAGACAGATCGACCGCAAAGGCGCGCATGCCATCCCAGCGGTGTTGCCATGCCGACTCTATGGTGCTGAAGTCGTAGCGTTTCTCGGTCATTTCTGTGCCTCGAGGCTCCGAATGCGCAGGCGGCGCGCTTCGGACAAGATCGTGTCTTCGACTTGCACGATCGTCCCGACTTCGACGGGCAATGATTGGCGATAAAGGAGGGGAGATTCCTCGGCAACGGTGCCTGTGGTTTTGTCGGCTTCATCGGCCGTGTCGGCTTCATCGCCGTTGCCGCTACCTTCGTCGTCGTTGCCTGCTTGGTCGGCAGTGGGGCTTGCTGAGGGCGTCCCCTGATCAGTCGCGGGTTGCAGGGGCACCGCGGTAATCTGCCGCTTGAACACCTGCACCATAAGCAGGTCAGCCCGCAGATCGGGGCCGGTCACTTGGACGACCATCTTGTACTCGATGGTTGGCTCTACAGGGAGGGCGTACCACTGCGTGGTGACAATGCCCGCCACGGGGTCGGTATGGTCGAGCGGGAGGTTGCCCACAACATTAAGGCTGGCCTGCCAAAGAAACGGATTGACCGAGGGCAGGGTGGTGTCGCTCACAAGGAGCGTTCGACTGCAACTGGCGACAAGGAGCAATCCCGCCGCCATGAAGGCAATCCGCACGCTGTTTTTCACTGTCTTCTTTGTCATGTTTTTCATGGTAGCATCATACTGTTAGGGAGGCGATCTTTCAATCAGTATCCGAATGATGCCCGTGCAACCTGATCAATTCGCGACGCGGCAAGCGTCCATTCATGATGCGGCAAGCGTCCATTCGCGCTGTGGTAAGCGTTCAATCTACGATGCGGCAAGCGTCCATTCACGATGCGGCAAGCGTCCATTCACGATGCGGCAAGCACTGCGTTGCGCGGGCGAAATGTCGTTGATGTGGAAATTCACATGCACATAAATGCTATATTTCGATTCCAACCCCCCCTCCCGCCGACCTCTCGGACTCTGATTTCCTGATGCAAGGTGAATATGATGCTTTTCCCTGATACCGCCACAACAATTGCTTCTTTCAAGCCCGCACTGGAGAAAGTGCTGCGCCCCATCGAAGAGGCGCGCGGCCTGCCCGCAGGATGCTACACCGATGACGCATGGCTTCGATTCGAGAGCCAAGCCCTGTTTGCCCGCCAGTGGAGTGCCGCGTGCTTTGCCACCGACCTGCCGGTCGACGGCTCGGCCTTTCCCGTGGTGCTCGCAGGGATGCCGCTGGTGGCGGTGCGCGACCGCGATGCAACGATACGCGTGTTCCATAATTTTTGTCGTCATCGTGGCATGCGCTTGGTAACCGGATCGCAACAAGGGGTGGGCGGGCTTCGCTGTCCCTATCATTCGTGGTCGTACAAATTGAACGGTGACCTCGCGCAGACGCCGAAATTCGGCGGAGAAGACACCAACACACACCCCTGCTTCAACAAGAAAGACTTCGGCCTTATCGAGGTTGCCTCTACAGTTTGGTGCGGCATCGTGTTTGTCGATGTCTCGGGGCAGGCGGGGGCGTTTGCCGACCGCGTGGCGCAGCTAGATAAGCGGTGGCACCAGATTGTCGAAAATGAGGTGTACTACCCCAGAGGAGATTCTTCCTTCGAGCTCGCAGTCGAGTCCAACTGGAAACTCGCGGTCGAGAACTACTGCGAAAGTTACCACCTTCCTTGGGTGCATCCCGGGTTGAGCAGCTACTCAACCCTTGCTGACCATTACCATCTTCGGGATGAGGGCGGCGCATTTGCGGGGCAAGGAACAGTGCGTTATGCCCCGATGCTCGACGAGACCGGGTTGCGCTTCCCGTCCTTAGAGGGGCTGGATGCCTTCTGGGATGAAGGGGCAGAATATGCCGCCTTGTTCCCGAATGTCCTGCTTGGGGCGCACCGTGACTCGTTCTTTGCCATCATTTTGTTGCCCGACGGGGCGAGTAGGACGGTCGAGCGTGTTCATCTGGGTTATTTTGATGAAGCCGTCACGGCCGAGAAATACGCCAACATTCGCACGCGTGCCGCCGCGATGTGGAAGGAGATTTTCCAAGAAGACGTTTTTGCCGTGCAGGGCATGCAACAGGGCAGGCAATCACCTGCCTTTGACGGAGGCGTCTTTTCGCCGGTGATGGATAACCCGACCCACGACTTCCACCAGTGGACAGCAACCATTGCCCTGCGGAATGTCGCCACCGCCGAGGCAGCCTAGATCAAGCCGGAAAAAACCAAGGTCATGCAGTGACCACCACCAGCACCAAGACGATGGGCGTAGCCCCGTGAAAGCATGCCATGCCGGAGTTACCTGAGGTCGAGACTATGCGGCAGGGGTTGCTGGTGCTCGAAGGGCAGTCCATTCGCCGTGCGTGGTTTTCTGAGGCGACTCTGCGCATTCCCTTCGAAGATCACTGGCGCGAGCTGCTCGCCGACACCGCGATCGCCGAGGTGATTCGATGGGGGAAATACCTCGGCCTTGTCCTTGAAAGGCAAGCCGCCACTGGCATTGATGCCAGTGGCACTGGTGTCCGTGACACTTGTGCCTATGACACTGATGCCCGTGGCACCCCTGACACGGGTGTCCGTGGCACTTCCGCCAAAGACACTGATGCCCCTGACACGGGTGTCCGCGGCACTTGCGCCAAAGACACTGATGCCCCTGACACTGATGCCCGTGGCACTGGTGTCCGTGGCACTGGTGTCCGTGATACGGAAAGGGCGGTAGTGATTGGCATGCTCATCCTTCACCCCGGGATGAGTGGACGCATCACCGTCGATCCCCTCCATGCCGGGTCGAGCGATCTTGCCGACTCAGCAGAGGACGACCCGCATCACGCAACCGACACGCGGAGGAAGCACGACCATTTGTGCCTCGTGCTCGACCGCCATGTGGTGACGTACAATGACCCGCGACGATTTGGTCGACTCGAGGTATGCACCCCGGCGCAATTCATGCTCGATGGCGACGATCCCGCCAATGCCACGAACACCTCTGCCCCCCACCCACCCACCCCACCCCACCCCTCCCACCCAGCACACCCCTCCCACCCAGCACACCCCTCCCACCAAATGCCCACGACAGGGGCAGCGCAAGACGGGGCGGGCGAGGGCAAGCCGGTGAGACAGGGAGAGGGGAAGGGGGACTTTTATCTCCGGTGCTGGCATGCCATCCGCAACCGGGTTGGGCTCGACGAGGTGCCTCCCGATTGGTTGGCAATGGATGTCGAGACCTTCATCGCGCGCGTGTCACAGCGAAGGTCGGCACTGAAAACTGTTTTGCTCAATCAAGCGGTGGCCCTTGGCGTGGGCAATATCTACGCCTGCGAGGCCCTGCATCGTGCGCGTCTTTCGCCATTGCAATTGGCGGCAGACACTTCCTCGGATGCACTGCGTACCTTGTATGGACAGGTGCAGGCAGTGCTTGCAGATGCCTTGGCATCGGGGGGATCGTCGTTGCGGGACTATCGAAACACGCGTGGCGAGCTGGGCTATTTTCAGCACCTGTTTCACGTGTACGGCAGAGAAGGACAACCGTGCCTGCGCTGTCAGTGCGATCAGAACACCCAATCTGGCGGGGTGGACTCGGACGGGGGCGACCAATGCGGAGATGCCATCGTCCCCGCTGTCATCCACCGTATTGTTCAGCAGGGGCGGAGCACATTTTACTGTCTGCAGTGCCAACCGTCGTTGTTGTGATCAGGGAGAGATCGCTGGTTGTTTGCTGCTACCAGCTAGCTACCGGTCACCGGTCACCGGTCGGTCGGCACCGGTCACCGGTCGGTCGGAGCCGGTCACCGGTCACCGGTCGGTCGGTCGGTCACCGACCGGTCGGCGAGGATGGTGGGATCGAAGGAATTGCCGTTAGCGGAGTGGGACTTGAATCTCGGTCACCACATCATCGGGGCCGGCAAGAATGGGGTCTTGAATAATCAGCATCCGGATTTGTGCATCATCCAGAATCTCGTAGCCCGCCCGCCGAATGTCCACCACAAATTGCAGGAAAGCCCCCGTCAACGAGGTCGGGCCGCCCGCGTGGACGAAATATGCCACCCGTTGCTCGGGCAATACCTTGGTGCGAATATAGGGGTCTTCGGGGAGAACACCCTCATAGGCGATGGCAATCTCTTGCGCTCGATTGCTGGGAGCACTTCGTGCCCGCGACATGCGCCGCACAAATTCGTTTAGCGAAAGCAATTTGACCACGGGGAACACCAACAGCACGTCCGGTGAGACCTCTGCCGTGGTGTTGTAGTAGTCGGTTAGGCGTCCTTGGGCGATGTACTCCTCGACTGGGTCGGCGGGGTCTTGCACCTCATAGGTGATATAGGCCAATTTCTGCTCGGGGGTGATTTTCACGGCGATGTTAGCACCGCCTCGCCCGAAGAGCCCTGCCCCCCCCGCACCACCGCCTCCTCCTGTCGGGGTTGCTCCTCGGTTACACGCAGGCAGGGCAAGCATGAGCCCAATCAGAAAAAGAGGAAGAACGCGACGTGTAAGGGAAAGTACACCGAGCATGACTATGAATCCGCACAAAGAGCAGTGAAAAAGAAGACGTTGTTCTATCGAGTGGGCACACCCACCCTAGGGGTTAAACCCTTGGTTACCTCTTATCTTTGCCCTTCGAACGATGAGGGGCAAGGATGGCCAATAGCGGCAACCTGTTACCTGCGCCAGCAGGCTAGGTTACGGCAAGGAAGCAATATTTATGCCGACAATACAGTGCAAACTGCTCGGTGGTCAAGTTAAGTCGGTGCGCGCAAACCTACCGATGCCGCGCTATCGATGCCACGATGCCGAATACGCAGTTGCCAGTCAGCTTGCTTCAGCGTTTGGTGGTGTGTGTGGGGGGGGAGGGGAGGGAGGGGGAGGGGGGGAGGGGTGTCTCTTCGAATCGAGGCCGAGGGGATAATGCTCAGTCCGCGATCCGAACCTCACTTTCGAAGGCGTCCTAGACTAAGGTGCCGTAGACTAAGGCA
>JAHZLG010000163.1 GCA_022599995.1 Alphaproteobacteria bacterium
GGTGAGCAACCTGCCTCACTGGCAACGTTGCGTTCACGTTCGGTCGCGTATATAGACATGGTCAATTCCGTCTTTTTACATTTTGCATCATGCTTACTGACTCTGCTCCCGCCTCATCCGATCAATCATCTGAGGACTCCATGCCTGACGCTGGGGACACGCAAGAAACAATAACGCCAGCTCCTAAGTCTGCGGCTGACACGGCAGAACCGTCCGGCAACGCATCCAAGGTTGGGATTCTGGCCAGTCAATATGAAAGTGATCATCGAATTGCGGTCAGCCCCGATGGGATGAAAAAACTTGCCGCTGTTTTCGCCTCCAGTGGCGGTCGCGAGGGCATGTCCGAAGACAAGCGCACCGAAGGATCAGATTTCCAGGTTCTTGCCAGCAAGGATTGCCTCGAAGGCGCGGGCTTTGTTGCGCCATCTGCCGATGGCAACTCCGGGTGGCACGGCTTGGTAACCCTCACGGCCGATGACCGGACAACCATTCGCGGCGCGGGGATTGTGTTGAGTGTGTCGCCTCCGCACGATGAACTGCTTGCCTTGCTCCGACCCGATCAGGCCCTTGTCACCATTTTACCCCCGGGCGACAATGCCGAAGAGGTGGACCGCGTGCGCCAAACTGCGGCCCGAGTCTACTTGCTCGATCGCCTGCCGCGGATTTCCAGAGCCCAAGCCATGGACGTGCTGTCATCACAGTCCAACCTTGCAGGCTACCTTGGCGTTATTCGCGCGGCGTATCGTTTCCCACGGCTGTTTCCCCTCATGATGACCGCTGCAGGCACGATCCCGCCCGCCAAAGCCTTCGTGATGGGGGTCGGCGTCGCAGGGCTGCAAGCGATTGCCACCGCGAAGCGGCTTGGGGCTGTGGTGTCCGCGACCGACGTGCGCCCCGCAACCAAAGAGCAGGTCGAGAGCCTCGGTGCCAAATTTGTCTTCACCGAATCGGATGCTGGCGACGCAGCCTATGCTAGCGAGCTCAGCGACGAAGCAAAAGCCAAACAGCAAGCACTGGTTGCCGAGACTATCGCCAAACAGGACGTCGTCATCACCACCGCCATGATTCCGGGACGCCCTGCCCCCGAGCTTATCACCGAAGCGATGGTGGCAACGATGAAGCCGGGCTCGATCATTGTCGATCTCGCCGCCGATGCGGGGGGAAATTGCGCCCTGAGCCGCCCCGGCGAGGTCTACACAACCCCGAACGGCGTCACCATAGACGCCCCGTTGCGCTTGGCGGCATCGGCGGCAACCACGGCAAGCAATCTGTTAGCTCGTAATTTTGCCTCCTTCTTGGCCGTGCTTTGGGACAACGACAATCACCGCCTTCACCCCGACGATGCCGACGAGATTTTGCTTGCCACCCGGCTGTGAACCCTGCCCCTAACACCTAGTGCCCTTCGAGCCAAAGCAAGGGCGTGAAGCACGAGCGTGAGCAGGCGGCGTGCGTCTCCTAGATCAGCGTCTCTTCATCTCTGATTCTCCGAGGGCACGATCGTCGGGCGTGTTCCGAAGATAACGGCTCTGGAGCACATGCCCTCGTTTGGGGCATCACCGGGTATCACGATGTTGCCCTCCCTGCCGATACGCCCCTCCGTGCCCTCTTCTTGCTCTTGACGAAAAGAATACCGAGCCAATGTCTTCTGAGCCCTCTGCCACCACCATCGATCAGATAACTGACCTTCAGCGCCAACTCAGCTTGCTCGAGGGCGAGCTTCAGAGCACGCTGCAGCTGCTCACTTTCCAGCCGGTGGGGACGAGCCATAATTTCTTGTTCCTGATCACGGTGTTTATTCTTGCGTGCTTCATCGGATTCTACGTTGTGTGGTCGGTTACCCCAGCCCTCCACTCGCCTCTGATGGGGGTGACGAATGCGATCTCGTCGGTCATTATTGTCGGAGGCGTCCTCGCCCTCGTCGGGGATGCCGAGGGACTGCCAAGGATTATCGGGTTCCTAGCCATCATGCTCGCATCGGTCAATATATTTGGCGGATTCATCATCACACAACGCATGCTTGCCATGTTTAAAAGCAAGGGGACACGAAAATGATTGCAGGATACCTTTATCTGGTTGCCAGCATTTGCTTTATTCTGGCACTGCGCGGGTTGTCATCGCCGCAATCGGCGGTGCGGGGCAACCTTACTGGCATCATTGGGATGGCGATCGCAGTCGTCACCACCTTGTTTGTTCCGAATGGGCTTGATTGGCTTTGGGTCTTCGTCGCGGTGGGACTAGGAGGTGCTATCGGCACCGTCATCGCCCTGCGGTTGCCCATGACCTCATTGCCGCAGTTGATGGCAGGATTTCACTCATTGGTGGGGATGTCGGCGGTGCTGATTGCCTTTGTGGTGTTACTGGTGCCGACCAATTACGGACTAGGCAGTGCCGGATCTATTGCGGCGACCTCCCTGCTCGAGATGGGGATTGGTGCCGCCATCGGTGCGGTTACATTTACGGGGTCGGTGGTTGCTTTTGGCAAATTACAAGGAATGATCGGCAGTAAGCCTTTGGTGTTTCCGCTTCAGCACAAGGTGAACATGGCACTCGGGGGAGCCATCGTGGTGCTGTTGCTGCTGTTCATGGCAACCGAGAGCAGTTTGGTGTTGCTCGCCCTCGCCCTGACCGCCATGGCACTGGGCGTGCTGTTGATTCTGCCAATCGGCGGTGCCGACATGCCGGTCGTGGTGTCGATGCTCAATTCCTATTCGGGATGGGCGGCGTGCGGCATTGGTTTCACCCTTGGCAATATCTTGCTCATCATCACCGGGGCCTTGGTTGGGTCATCGGGGGCTATCCTGAGCTATATCATGTGCAAGGCAATGAATCGGTCGATTTTCAACGTCATCATGGGTGGGTTCGGCGAGACCGGCGTTGCTGGAGCCACTGGCGCCGACGGCGTCGAGCGATCGTACAAGGCGGGCAGTGCCGAAGATGCCGCCTATCTTCTGCAGAATGCCAGCTCGGTCATTGTTGTCCCAGGGTATGGGTTGGCGGTAGCACAGGCGCAACACGCCGTCCAGGAAGCCGCAAGCACCCTGAGCAAACAGGGTGTGAACGTCCGCTATGCCGTGCACCCGGTTGCGGGACGAATGCCCGGACACATGAATGTCTTGCTCGCAGAAGCCAACGTCCCCTACGAGGACGTGTTCGAGCTCGAAGACATAAACCGCGACTTCGCACAAACCGATGTCTGCTTGGTGATAGGTGCGAATGATGTCACCAATCCCCTTGCGAAAACCGACCCCACAAGCCCCATCTACGGCATGCCCGTCCTTGAGGTAGAAAAAGCCAAAACGGTGCTGTTTGTGAAGCGGTCGATGGCGGCGGGCTATGCCGGGGTGGAAAACCCACTGTTCTTTAAAGACAACACCATGATGCTTTTTGGCGATGCCAAGCATGTTGTCGAAGGCATCATCAAAGCAATGGATTAATGCGCGGCCGCAATTGATTGGTGCACTCACGCAATTGATAGGTGCGCCTCCGCAATTGATAGGTGCGCCTCCGCAATTGAGAGGTGCGCTAACGCAATTGAGAGGTGCGCTAACGCAATTGATTGGTGCGCTAACGCAATGGATTGGTGCGCTAACGCAATGGAACCTAGCCCTACATCGAGCCCTGCCCTGCCCTCCCATCACGGGGAGGGGTCTCCGTTGCGTGTGTGCCTCGCAAGCGACCACGGCGGTGCCGCAAAAATGAAGACGCAGTTGGTGGCGTGGTTGCAGGCATCCCCTCGGTTTGGGACGGTGCCTATCGATGATCTGGGGACAGACGAATCGATGGAGATGGCAGATTACCCCCTTTATGCGAAGGCGGTCGCCCATAGCCTCATCAGCAGCAACGAGAAAGCGACCGACACGGTGTCCTCCTTCGGTATTCTGCTTTGTGGGTCGGGGCATGGCATGGCAATGACGGCCAACAAATTTCCGCACATTCGCGCCGCATGGTGCGCCGATGTTCGCGCCGCAACCTTGGCACGCGAGCACAACAATGCCAATGTGCTGGTGATGGGTGCGGGGTTTGTCTCCCTGGACTTGGCCATACAGATCATCGAGGCCTTCTTGATCGCGCCCTTCTCCTCGGCGGAACGTCACCATCGGCGTGTGCAGCTGATGGCCGAGGCTGGCACGATGTCTGCCGAGTCAAGGTGAGAATATGCCTCCCTTCCCTCTTCGCCTCTCCTTACAAAATTCCCTGTTGATGCGGCAATGAGGGGTGTAATTGCCCCGTGGCATGCCTACATTACTCTCAACGTTCAAACCAAAAGCGGTCTGTTGAGGTTGCCGACGCCCTTGGTGTCTTGAAGCAGCCGATGCGATGGATTGCGGGTTTATCTGCCCCCTTTTGATGTTGCTCCTGCTGGAAGACCAAAAACAATGAACCGTAATATCATCGTCTGGCTGGTTGGGGTTGTCCTGATCGTGCTAGCAGTGAACGCCTTTCAGGCAAATCGTTCGACCACTGATTCTACCTCCATCCCCTACTCCCAGTTTTTGACCTCGGTCGAGGCGGGTGAGGTCAAATCGGTCACTATTGATGGACGTGCGATCAGTGGAACTTCGCACGGGGGGTTGGCCTTCCGCACCTACGCCCCGGATGATCCTGAGCTGATCTCAGTGCTCCGTGAGCGCAATGTGAACATCGCAGTGCAGGAGCCCGACTCGGGCCCCAGCCTGCTGTACATCCTGATTCAGTGGTTCCCGATGCTGCTGCTGATCGGAGTGTGGATTTTCTTCATGCGCCAAATGCAGGGTGCCAATGGGCGCGCCATGGGATTTGGCAAGTCCAAAGCGAAAATGCTGAACGAAAACCACAACCGCGTGACATTTGATGACGTGGCGGGGGTCGACGAGGCGAAGCAAGAGCTCGAGGAAGTTATCGACTTTCTCCGCGAGCCGGGCAAATTCGAACGACTTGGCGGCAAGATTCCGCGCGGCGTGTTGCTTGTTGGCCCTCCGGGGACGGGCAAGACCCTCATCGCCCGCGCCGTGGCAGGGGAAGCCGAGGTGCCCTTCTTCAGCATTTCGGGTTCAGATTTTGTCGAGATGTTCGTCGGAGTCGGTGCTTCGCGCGTTCGCGACATGTTCGAGCAAGGCAAGAAGCAAGCCCCCTGCATTATCTTCATCGACGAGATCGACGCAGTGGGACGGCATCGTGGAGCTGGACTCGGGGGCGGCAACGATGAACGCGAGCAAACCCTGAACCAGCTTTTGGTGGAAATGGACGGCTTCGATTCCAATGAGGGCGTCATCCTGATTGCCGCCACAAACCGCCCCGATGTGCTTGATCCCGCCCTATTGCGCCCGGGACGCTTCGATCGTCAGGTGGTGGTGTCGAACCCCGACATTGTCGGACGGGAGAAAATCCTAAACGTGCACCTGCAAAAGATCGCCACCGCACCGGACATTAATCCACGGGTGATTGCCCGCGGCACGCCGGGGTTCTCAGGGGCTGATCTCGCCAATCTCTGCAATGAGGCGGCACTGCTGGCGGCACGGAAAAACCGCAAATTGGTCACTATGCCCGATCTGGAAGAAGCCAAGGACAAGGTGATGATGGGGGCAGAACGCCACTCGATGATCATGAGCGACGATGAAAAGAAACTCACCGCCTATCATGAGGGCGGGCATGCCATCGCCGCCATCCATCTGGAGGCCTCTGATCCGATTCACAAAGCCACGATCATCCCGCGGGGTCGCGCCCTCGGCATGGTGATGCGGTTGCCCGAACGCGACCAGCTTTCGCTGGCAGTCGATCAACTGATGGCAAACCTGGTCGTCGCCATGGGCGGAAGAGTCGCCGAAGAATTGATCTTTGGCAAGTCGCGGGTCACCACCGGGGCTGGAGGCGACATTCAACAAGCCACATCGATTGCCCGGCGGATGGTCACCGAATGGGGGATGAGCGATGCCTTAGGCCCGGTGCGCTACAATGAGAATCAAGAAGAGGTCTTCTTGGGGCACTCGGTGGCACGGACGCAAAACATCTCCGAGGCAACGGCACAGCTGATCGATGCCGAAGTGAAGCGTCTGATCACGTGGTCGGAAGAAGAGTGCCGTCGCATTCTCTCCGAAAACATTGATCAACTCCATGCCCTTGCCCACGCCCTGCTCGAGTTCGAGACCCTGTCTGGCGACGAGATCAACGAGGTTGTCACCGGCAAGAGCCTGAATCGGCGGGCGAAATCCAAACCGCAAACCAAGGCGGCGACGGGATCATCTATTCCTTCTACAGGCACGCCTCCTATCGCTCCGACGCCCGTGTCGGAGCCCGCTGTAGAAGGAGGGGTCGAGTAGCGTGCCCCCGCTGGGGTGAGGGGTGGAGGGGTTGCGTGCCCCCGCCGGGGTGAGGGGTAGCGTGCCCCCCCGCTGGGGTGGGGAGGGGTGGAGTAGCGTGCCCCCGCTGGGGTGAGGGGTGGAGGTTGTTGAAGGTGAGACATCATCATCACAACCCTGCACACGAGTTCTTCACACAAATGTGAGAAACTTCGCAAACAAGTAATGTTGTAACGGATTGAAAAACTTCCCCCCATCCCCCATCTTATGGTTGTCAACACGAGACACACAACAGCCGGGGCACATTGGGCACACTGGCAGAGATTGCATCCTCGGTTGTTCACCCCACACAAGACGTTACACGCAAATCACACCATAGAGAAAATACCATGCTACCCGCACTTGCCACGCACGATTCGGCACTTGACAGCTATCTGGCAGAAATTCGCCGTATCCCCTTTCTCACCGCGGAAGAAGAATACATGCTCTCGCGGCGTTATGCAGAAACACAAGACCCCGACGCGGCAGAGCGTCTTGTCAACTCGCATCTCCGCTTGGTTGCAAAGGTCGCCATGGGTTACCGCGGCTATGGTCTCCCGGTGGGCGACCTGATCGCCGAAGGCAACCTTGGGCTCCTGCATGCCGTGAAAAAATTCGATCCCGAACGCGGCTTCCGTCTTGCCACCTACGCCATGTGGTGGATTCGGTCTAACATTCATGATTACCTGTTGCGGTCTTGGTCGGTTGTCAAATTGGGCACAACGGCGGGGCAGAAAAAACTGTTTTTCAATCTCCGCAAGATGAAGGAAAAGCTGGCGATCATGGACGATCGCGACCTTTCCGATGAAAAGATTTCGCAAATCGCAAAAGAGCTAAATGTCACCTCCGAGGAAGTGGTCCGCTTCAATGGGCTCATGGGTGGGCGTGAAATGTCGCTTGATGCGCCGATCAGCACGCAAGACGGCGACATTGGCACACGGATGGACGTTTTGACAAGCGATCAACCAACCGATGTCGAAGTCTACGATGAGGGTGACGAGCACAGCTATCAAGTGGTTGTTCTTAACAGTGCCATTGAGTGCCTGCCCGATCGCGACCGTGACATTTTCCGGCGGCGGCGGATGCAAGAGGTGCCTGACACCCTTGAGGTCATCAGCACGGATTACAGCATCAGCCGCGAGCGCGTACGACAGATCGAGAATCGAGCTTTTGAACGCGTGCAACAGTCGGTACGGGCATCAATTCTGGAATAGAGCTGCCCGACACCCTGGAGGTCATCAGCACGGGGTAAGGACACGGTAGAATGTATCGTTGCGCTTTATCACCAAACCGAGGCCAGCGATGACAAACTACCTTTATCCCTGCGGCAATCTGTTTTTGCTGCACGGGATGAACAGCGCAACGATAGACCTGATATATCTCGTCCCGCCGGTCAACGGCAAGCGGTCATCTTCTGCTCCGATTGGCAACTAAGGTGGCTAGTGCCTCTTTTTAAGGAGCTAGAGGGACATCGCGAAGGATGCCGCGTCACCGATGAAGCGCGCAAGCTTGGAATCGATCATAGCATTCCGCGGGCGACGGGAGGTGGTAGTGATGCCGAAAATTACCCGCTGATCTGCTCGAGTTGCCACCGAAGCAAGGGCGACAAGCCCGCGTACTTGCAGAGCCCTACTTGCTGGGCAAGCTTTCAGAGGCGTACTTGCCGGGCAAGCTTGCCAAGGCAAAAGAGGCACACGCGGCAATCAGCTATTGAAGAGCAATATGACTGCATTGAAGGCATATCAGCTTATGAGCACGGTGAACAATGGCCACCGAACAACGGTCGTAACTAGCCGCTGGTCAGCCATCGGTTGCCTCGCTTCCGGTTGACCACCAATCAACGGTCGGTTGCCTCGTCTGCGGTTGACCACCAATCGGTCGGTGGCTAGCCTGCGGTTAGCCATCAGTCAGTGGCTAGCCTGCGGTTAGCCATCAGTCAGTGGCCTGTTGACCATCAATCATTGGTCGGTGCCTCGCCTGCGGTTGACCATCAGTCAGTGGCCTGTTGACCACCAATCAGTGGTCGGTGCCTCGCCTGCGGTTGACCATCAGTCAGTGGCCTGTTGACCACCAATCATTGGTCGGTTGCCTCGCTTGCGGTTGACCATCAGTCAGTGGCCTGTTGACCACCAATCATTGGTCGGTGCCTCGCCTCTGGTTGACTACTAATCAGTGGCCTGTTGACCACCGAGCAAAGGCAACGCCGCTATTTCCGCAACGATGCGAAACCCTCGGCTTCGAGCAATGCCTTGTGCTTGTCCATCAATTGCTCCAAGTCTGCCTGCGCCCTCCGTACCGGAACCCCCGCAGGATAAGCCGGCAGAACCTCCAAGATGACCCTGCCGCCATACCGGCGCACGCCATGCTTCGGCAAAAAAACGCCCGTGTTCACAACAATCGGCAAAACCGGCAACGCCAAATGATTGTGTAACAACGCAAAACCCGACCGAAAACGTACCGGAGCACCAAGCGGCATCCGACTGCCCTCAGGAAACAAAATCACACTCTCGCCGCGGGCAACGAACTCAGCCGCCCGGCGCAACATTTTCCGCAAACTGGCCGTGCTGCGCGTCCGATCAATCGCAATCACATCATACAGCGATAATAACCAACCCAAAAATATGACCCGAGTCAATTCGCGCTTCATCACAACGCCACTGTGGGAAAAAACCCGCATCATCTCAATCGTCTCAAGGGCCGACTGGTGATTCAGCAAGATCAAATGCGGCTCGGTGAGGGGCAAGCACGAAAGGCCTCGCCATTCGACCTCTAGGTTCAGCATCCGGCGATACAGCCAGCAAAAATATGCAACCCACAGCAAACAAATCTTGCGCCGGTACACCCTGGGCGCAACAAGCACCGGCAGGATGATGACGATAAACATGAGCAGTGACGACAGCACAACAACAACATGAAACAAATGGGCGCGCATAAAGCTCTTCCAGACCAGTCAAAAAATTCGTGGGATAACCGCTGGGACTCAGCTTACCCGCAGGACAAGCCACTGCAACATCAGCTTATGATATTCTTGGAGGTATAACAGCCACTGAGCACCAACCCCCCGTCGCCGAGGATAGACAGCAGGCCAAAGTGTGATCACCCGATCGTCCCCGTCGTAGTGCCGCAACAACATACGTGCCCGCGGCAGGTGAAAGGGTGAGGACACCAAAATAACATGCGACGGCTGTGTGGACAACGAATCCAACCAAGCAGCCGTCTGAATGGCGTTCTCTCGTGTTGTGGTGGATATGTCATCGACAACGATGCAACACGTCCGAGTGCGCTTCGGGAGAGAAGACAGCATCATCTCAACAAAAGCAACCGCAATGTGATCGTCGACGCCAGAAATATACAACATCCCGTCTGCAGGTTCTGCACCGTCTGCACTGTTTGCAGCTTCTTGGAGACGCTGGAAAAGATCGATGCCCTCTGCAATCCGGTGCTGCCCGCCCACAAACACGACCACCACTTGCGGCGAGGAATGTCGCACATCGAAGATCTTCGAGTGGGTCGAAGAAGGAATCGACTGGGACACCGACAAAAGATAAACGGCAAACCCCCCTGCCCATAACAAGAACACGAGCGCACCAATGCCAAGCATCAGACCGCAACGGGAAACCTTCCAATTCATTGCATGCACGCTAGCTAATCACGACTCGTCGCGCGACAACAACAATTGCCGAACGGTATAACTTGCCGTGAATTGAGCAATAAGTGCTGTCGCCAAGGCGGGCAGAAACAAAAGCACCAACTGCGTCCAGTGGGGAACTGCCTCGGTCAAAATATCGACCTCAGGATTGCCTGTCCGCCACATGATGATAAGCGCCGTCAGTGCCGCCAAGCCCAATCCGTAGACCGTGCCATAGATACACGCCCGCTGTGCCCAGACGCGAAACCGATCAACCACATAAGCATCGGGCGCCCCCAGCACATCGAGCACGCTGATAATACGCTCTTGCGTGCCCAAGGTCGTCCGCGTGGCATAGGAAACCAGCACCGCTGACACCCCCGCGATGATCACAAGCACCGACCCCGACAACCATCCGAGGGCTCCGGTTAGCGACACAATGCGGGCCCGCCAAAGCTGGTGGGCATTTACCCGCGCATCGGGATGGGTCACCGTGGCAATCGCCAAAAGCTGCTCCTGCGTCACGGTCGTTGTTCGCTCCAGACGCAGGCTTATCAGTTGCGGAACCGGCAGGTTGTTGATCGCCGCATCGCTTTCCTCCCCGAACCACGGGCGCACAAGTTCGCTCAATTCGCTGTTGGTCACCACGTTGACAGAAGCCACCCCTTCGGTGCGCTCGAGCATGGTCACCAGCTCATTCAAGCTCTGCCCCCGTTGGCGTGCTGCCTCAGCCCGTGCTTCGCTGGATGCGTCGGAATCGCTGAGAAATGTCGCATCGGGGGCAGGAAGAATAACGGTCACGCGTCCGGCTAAGCTGTGCGACCATGCTCCGGAAATGTTCACGAGCATGATGGCAGCCACCGAGGTCAGGGTCGCAATGTACACCATGAAACCAATGACTATCCCAAGCAACCGGCTCGACCGATCGCGCATCAACGGAATGGTGTAATCCACTGAGTGGTGTTTGGACATAGCTTGATCCTTACCCTCTCCCTAACGCAGGTCTGAGATTTGACGCACCTCAGCACGCCCATTGGCCAACTGAACAATCGGGGCGGGATGGTCGCGGATCAGCGAGTACGAGTGCGTGGCAATAACAACCGTCGACTTGAAGAGCTTCGGAAACCGATGAAAGATTTGCATGATCCGCTCGGCCATGTGGATGTCGACATTGCCGGTGGGCTCATCGGCAAGCACTAAGCTCGGGGTGTGGATGACCGCCCGCGCTATCGCGACCAGCTGCTGTTGCCCGCCCGACAGGGTGGGAGGAAATGCATACCGCTGATCGGTAAGGCGTAGCAATTCGAGGGCTTGCTCCATCTGCTGGGCGATTGCCTTCTCGGACTCGTTGCGCAGCCGCAGGGGCAAGGCAATGTTGTCATAGACGTTCAGGTGGTCAATCAGCCGAAAGTCTTGAAAGACGATGCCGATTTCGCGGCGCATCTCGAGCTTCTGTGCCCGCGACAACTGGGTGACGTCCTCGTCGAACAGCCGTATCACCCCCGAAAAGGGGTGCTTCGCCAAAAACATCGATCGAATGAGTGACGTCTTCCCCGACCCGCTATCTCCGGTGAGATAGCAGATGGCACCCTCGGCAAGGGCGAAGGTGACTCCCTTGAGCACTTCGCGATCGGTGCCGTATCGAATACTGACATTCAGGAAGTCCACTGACATGGCGTTTACTCTATCCCTCGTTTTGGAGTTTTGCAACAAATAGAGCGCGCTATCACCGACAGGGTGCTGTGCGTTGCCCTCCGTGATGCCGACAGAATTTGCCGAATGAAGCCACCTCCCCCTCTCCCCTGCCTCGCCCCCTACACTTCCCTCGCCCCTTACCGCTTGCACTTCACCCCTTGAACTTCCCTCACCCCTTGCCCCTTACACTTCCCTCGCCCCTTGCACCTCTACCTCTCGATCTGCGTGCGCGCCGCCGCACGAGATGCCTCGAGAGTGGGGGCAAGAAGGGGGAGAAAGGTGGAGAAAGGTGGAGGCAATAGGGGGGAGGCGACCAACCCCGCTCAGCGCGGATTCAGAACAACGTCGCCAATCTGCGCATCGTGGTGTTTGGTGGGTGCCACCTCGCCCCCCGAGGAAGCAAACAACCTGTCGGGTGCAATCATTGGCGTCAACGGTCGAGTCAAGGCAACCGCCAAGACCTCGTCGACAGTGCCAACGGGAATGATCGTCAAACCCTCTTTTACGTTGTCCGGGATTTCCACCAAGTCCTTTTCGTTGTCGGCAGGGATCAGCACGGTTTTCACCTCGCCACGGGTTGCCGCCAACAGTTTTTCCTTCAGCCCGCCGATCGGTAAGACGCGTCCGCGCAAGGTGACCTCGCCCGTCATGGCAACCTCACGATGCACCGGAATATTCAAGTACACCGAGACCATGCACGTCACCATCGCAACCCCCGCCGAGGGCCCATCCTTCGGCGTTGCCCCCTCCGGCACGTGCAAGTGAATGTTCAGCTTCTCGAAGGGTTCGGGGCCAATACCATAATGATACATCCGACTTTTCACCAAGTGATAGGCGGCTTCAACCGACTCCTGCATCACATCGCCCAATTTCCCGGTCTTCGTGATCTTGCCCTTGCCGGGGCTGGCAACCCCTTCAATCGTCAGTATTTCCCCGCCGACCCCCGTCCATGCCAGCCCGTTGATCACCCCAATCTGGTCGTGATCGTCGGTCTTGCCAAAGCGGTAGGCTTTTACGCCAAGATAATCCGCCATGTCCTCAGGGGTGGGTTTCAATGACTTCACGGTTTTGTCGGCAAGAATCTTCCGAAGCCCCTTGCGCGCCAGTTTCGCGATTTGCCGTTCGAGGTTGCGCACCCCTGCCTCGCGCGTGTAGTCGCGAATGATGGTGGCAATCGATTCATCGGGAAGCTCGATTTCCTTTTTCCGCAAGCCGTTCATCTCGAGTTGCTTGCTCACCAGGTGGCGTTTGGCAATCTCGACCTTCTCGCTTTCGGTGTAGCCCGACAGGGTGATGATCTCGAGCCTATCGAGCAGGGGTTGCGGCATATTCAGGTTGTTTGCCGTTGTGACAAACAGCACATCGGACAGATCATAGTCGACTTCAAGGTAGTGGTCGCTAAAGGTCGAATTCTGTTCGGGGTCGAGCACCTCGAGCAATGCCGAGGTGGGGTCGCCCCGCCAGTCTTGTCCCAGCTTATCGATCTCGTCGAGCAAGAATAGCGGGTTGGACTTGCCGGCCTTCTTCATCCCCTGCACAATCTTGCCGGGCAGTGATCCGAGGTAGGTGCGGCGATGTCCCCGGATTTCCGCCTCGTCGCGTACGCCGCCGAGTGCCATCCGCACAAACGGGCGTCCCGTGGCGCGCGCAATCGACGTGCCCAAAGAGGTCTTCCCAACCCCCGGCGGCCCTACCAAGCAAATGATCGATCCCCGGGCCTTCTTCGTGCGCGACTGCACCGCAAGATATTCAAGGATGCGGTCTTTGACCTTCTCGAGCCCATAGTGGTCTTCGTTCAGCACCTTCTCCGCCGCCTTCAGGCTGTTCTTGACGGCAGCACTGTCATTCCATGGAATGCTCAGCAGCCAATCAAGATAGTTACGCAACACCACCGCCTCGGACGACATAGCGTTCATCTGGCGCAATTTTTTCAGCTCGGCAATAGCTTTTTCGCGTGCTTCCTCGGTCAGGTTCAGCTTGGCAATCTTTTCCTCGTATTCCGCATATTCCCCGAGCACCGGATCGCCGTCTTTCAGCTCGTTCTGGATCGCCTTCATTTGCTCGGTGAGGTAGTACTCCCGTTGCGACTTCTCCATCTGCTTCTTAACCCGCGTTCGAATACGCCGCTCGATCTTCAGGATGTTGACCTCGGCCTTCATCAACCCGAGCAGGTGTTCGAGTCGTTTGGGCACCTTCAGCTCTTCGAGCAGGTGCTGCTTCTCCTTGATCTCACAGGGGAGGTGATGGGCAATGCTGTCCGCTATCTGTGCCGCATCCTGACTCTGCTTCAAGGTGGAGAGGAAGTCCTCATCAAATTCCTTGTTCTTCTGCTTGCTGTACTTTTCAAATGAATCGAGGATCAGTCGAATCAAAGCGGTCAGCTCGGCCGAGGCGCGCGGCTTTGTTTCCACCGCGATCGGGGTCGCGAACATGATCTCGTCTTTGCTGAAGGGTTCGTGCAATTTCACGCGTTGCTCGCCCTTCACCAAGATTTTTATCGTGCCGTCGGGGAGTTTCAACATCTGGATGACGCGTCCGAATGTGCCGACCTTCAGCAGGTTGTCAAAGGAGGACTCGCGCGCGGAGGGGTCGATCTCGGGCACCAAGAGCAGCTCGCGGTTGCTTTCCAACGCCTTGTGCAGGGTGCGCACTGATCTGTCCCGTCCGACAAACAATGGCACCACCACGCGAGGAAAGAGGACGACCTCTTTCAGAGGCATGATTGGCAAGGGCAAATCAGACAATTGCTTCGATTTGGCAATTTTGGGCATAGAAAGAACCGGGAAGAACAAGGGAGGCAACGCACATGCGCTTGCCAATCAGTGTAGTA
>JAHZLG010000164.1 GCA_022599995.1 Alphaproteobacteria bacterium
CATTATCAGCAACCGATTCCGCGGCAATGGCGAATCCGTGATCGTATATCCCCGTCACCGTCGTGTTGGGGAGATAGGTGCAACCCGGTGTCGCGACAAATTCCGCCATCAACGTCTCAGCCCACTCGATGGGGTGGAGCTCGTCCAGGGTCTCTTTTTCTTCCACAGCACTGGCAAGGGAATCGCCGCCGGGGAGCGATTTTGCATCGATAAGCAAAACCGTTTTCCCGCGTCGAGCCGCCGATAATGCCGCCGTGATGCCGGAGATACCAGACCCGACCACAAGCAAATCCGGATAGGCGTGCATGTGCTCGAAGAACCCCGGCTCAGGGGAATTTTCGGCTTTGCCCAATCCCGCCGCGCGGCGGATGAAGTACTCGTAGAATTTCCACCGCCGATCGTTCCGACCTAGCCATGTGGGACCGATAAATGTCTTGTAGTAAAACCCCGCGGGTAACCAGCGTTGAAACAGGCCCGCCAGCGCGCCGACATCGTTTTCCAAGGATGGGAACCTGTTTTGACTGGTAACTTCCAAGCCGTCATAGAGCGGAATCAGCCCGGCGCGCGTGTTCGGCATGCCATGATGATGGAACAGGGCATTGGGCTCAGATTCATCGAGGGCCGTAATGCCTCGGGGTCGGTGGTACTTGAAGCTCCGCCCAACGAGAAAGACCCCATTGGCAAACAACGCCGATGCCAAGGTGTCGCCCTTGAATCCGAGGTAGGTTTTGCCGTCTACCGTGAACCTGATAGGTTTGGTAGTATCAACCTGATGGCGCGCAGAGTCGCGCACTGACAGACGATAACGTTGCTGATCGGCACTCATCATTCACCTAACGATACGGTGGCTGTGTAGGGATGGGAACTGGATGCCACGTGGGTGGCGTCGGGGAAATCGGGTTTCGGCTCGGTTGGCAGGTAGCTTGTGACGGCAATATCGGTGGCACTGTTGCGTATGGCGTAAAACCACGCACCGCACCCTGCCGCGTGAATCCACTGCTCGCGGAGGAACCCTTTCGGGTTGTCGCGATAAAAAAGATACTCACCCCACTCTTCTTCGGTGCAGTCGGGTTGAGGGCGCACCACGTGGGCTTCGCCACGACAGGCGAATTCTGACAGTTCGCGATCGCCGCAATGAGGACAGGTCAGATGAAGCATAAGGGCATAGTCGCAGGAGGAAACAGGAATCAAGGAGGCGAAGAAGAAGTGGAAAATGCAGAGGCGTCGTTGTCAGCAAAATGAAAGCCCCGCCACTGCAGTGAGGCGTTTCGCATCCAATTCCACCGCAATTGGTCGGCCTTACCGGGAAGCTAAGGGTGCGTGGGCAGGCACAGTTGTGTTGTGTCTTATGCCGGCTCGGATTAGTGGGCGACGCCCGAAGCAGCTCCTTCATCGACGTAGGCACCGGTCGCGAACCGCTCAAGGGAGAAGGGCTTGGCGAAGGGGTGCATATCATCGCCGGCAAGGCTTGCGGCAAAGACATTTGCTGAACCCGGCGTGGCTTTGAACCCTCCGGTACCCCACCCGCAGTTGACATAGAAATTATCGACCGGGGTTTTGGATAGGATCGGGCTGCGGTCGATCGTCACATCGACGATACCCGCCCATTGCCGCAACATCCGCAAGCGTGACACGAAGGGGAACAGCTCCACCATGGGGTGCACGATCTCTTCGACAAGGTTGAAGCTCCCGCGCTGGGCATAGGAGACGTAGTGATCCGACCCGGCACCGATCACCAATTCCCCTTTGTCCGATTGGCTGGCGTAGACGTGAACAGTGCCCGACATGACAACGCAATCCAAGATCGGCTTCAGCGGCTCGGACACAAAAGCTTGCAGGGGGAAGGACTCGAGGGGGAGGCGCAAGCCCGCCATGCCAGCCACCACGCCGGCGTGCCCTGCGACGACGGCGCCGACACGCCCCGCCGAAATGTTGCCCTTGGTCGTCTCGATGGCGGAGATTTTGTTGTTGGTTACAGTAAACCCGGTCACTGCGCATTGCTGGATAATGTCGACACCCAATTCGGCGGCGGCGCGGGCATAACCCCATGCCACAGCATCGTGGCGGGCGTTGCCAGCACGGCGTTGCAACAACCCGCCCATAATCGGGAAGCGAGTGTTGAGGTTGATGGTTGGCACTTTCGCCTTGACCTGTGCTGGGCTCAGCAATTCCGAATCAACCCCATTCGCCCAGATCGAGTGACCACGTCGCCCGACTTCGTGCAAGTCGTGCATTGTATGGGCAAGGTGCAGAACACTGCGCGACGAGAACATGATGTTGTAATTCAGCTCTTCGCTCAGCGTCTCGAACAGCTTCACCGAGTGGTCATACAGGGCGATGCTTTCGGGTTGCAGGTAGTTCGATCGGATGATCGTCGTATTGCGGCCGGTGTTGCCTCCGCCGAGCCATCCCTTCTCAATGACGGCAACATTGGTGATGCCGTGCTCTTTCGCGAGGTAGTATGCGGTGCCTAGGCCGTGTCCGCCGCCTCCGATTATCACGACATCGTAGTGCTTCTTAGGGGTAGGATCAGGCCATGCCTGTTGCCACCCAGTGTGATAGTCGCGAGACTCACGGATAAGCTTGCCAAGCGAGTAGCGTTTATTCCCAAACATAGGGTCTGTATATCATGCTTATTTGGCAGGACGCAAGCACAAAAGCAGCATGTTTTTTTGTGCGTGCGTCTCTTCTGCAGCCCCTTGCTCCGATCCCGCCCCCGATCTTTACATGTGGAAGCAAATTCACTATAATGAATTGCTATTCGCGCGTTGTCGAAGATGACAGAACCATTGTCGAAGGGGATAAAGTGCGCGCAAACCAACAACGGGGACAAGCACATGTCAACAACGTTTCAAGCCGCGAAGATTGCCGCGATCACCCTTGATTGGAAGGTCACGAACCTTAGACTCCAGAAAATGCTCTATCTCGGACACATGTGGTATTGGGGTAGACACGATGCGCCGCTTGTGGAAGATAATTTTGAGGCGTGGGATTATGGCCCCGTCTTGCCTGAGTTGTATCACAAACTAAAGATATATGGAGCAAGTATTATCAGGGAAGAAGTTTTTGCTCACGTTACGATAGACGACTATGATTCGAAAAAAAAGACTTCCTTGAGTGGGTAATGAAATTTTTGGATGAGTATAAGACCTACGAGTTGATAAGTATCACGCACCGTGAAAACGGGGCATGGGCGCAGTGCTATCGGCCTCGTACCCACGGCATCGAGATACCTAACAAGCTTATTGGTCAAGAATACAAAGAATTTTACAATGCCGAGTGATGAAACGGTTCCTCAAGATGAAGCACGTCGCATTGAAAACTTTCTGCCGAAAAAACC
>JAHZLG010000165.1 GCA_022599995.1 Alphaproteobacteria bacterium
GTCGCAACAAAGAATGACGCCTGCTATCGCACTGCTCGGCTGTCTCGCCAGACGCAACAGCTAACGCGGCACCCAACAAAAACGAGCTGTGTTGTCGCAACAAAGAATGACGCCTGCTATCGCACTGCTCGGCTGTCCCGCCAGACGCAGCACCTAACACGGCACCCAACAAAAACGAGCTGTGTTGTCGCAACAAAGAATGGTGCCAGCTATCGCACTGCTCGGCTGTTCCGCCCGACGCAACGCCTAACACGGCACGGCACCAAGCAACCCCCAAAGAGCACAAAATCACACGGCACAGTGCCCCCCTCCCCTCACGGCACCCAACAAAAACGACCTATGAGGCAGTGATCAATGCCAAGGCCTCTACCTCTACCGGTGCCCCCAGAGGCAACGAAGCAACGCCAACCGCCGCACGGGCATGCGTTCCGCGGTCACCCAAAACATGACCTATCAAGTCTGAAGCACCGTTGATAATCTTCGGCTGACCAACAAAATCAGGGGTGGAAGCAACAAAACCTCCAAGACGAACAACGCGGAGAAGCCGCTCCCAGTCGCCCGCAACCGAAGCCGACAATACCGCCAAAATGTTAATCGCACACTGTCGCGCACACAACAGAGCATCGGCTTCCGATACCGTGTCGCCAACAAGCCCCGTCATCACCAGACTGCCATCGCGAAGAGGAAGCTGCCCCGATACCCAAACCATGCCGTTCATCGCGACATAAGGCTGATAGCTTGCCACAGGGGTGGGGGGAACTGGCAGCACGATGCCCTCGGCAGACAGACGGGCGGCGATAGAATCCGATGTGGACATGTGAAACTGTTCCTTAAAACAAAACAAGAAGAAGAAAAACAAACGAGCAGAGCCAAGAACCCTACCCCTCCCACCCCTCCCACCCCTCCCTACCCCCCTCCCCTCCCCCACCAGCAAGGTGAAGAGAGTTGTGGCACTGACTCGACCAACCGAGGCATTATGACAACGACAAGCGCGAAAGAGCAAGGTGCCATGGTAACTAACGCCAAAACATAGTGGGTACCCCTGCCAGAAGGCCAAACAATCGCGCCTTCAAACGTTCATAAAACGCCACTGCAGAAACCGCCTCTCGTCTTACTGCAAACCCACAACACACACACACACACCGATTATAGCCGAGTGCCCCCCGAAGCAACGCACGCACCGATTACAGCCGAGATGCCCGTTGCAACAAAAATGACCGACAATCACGCCCGACCCGCTCCGGTGCCCTTATTTCTCATCCGTGGGCAGAACATAGTGAAAATATGCCGAAGTCGGCAACGCCCTGTCCGTTGTGCCCCGTGCCTCCCCATCAGTGGTCGCTGAAGAAGGCAGCGGTGATAATGATTCGGAAGTCCACCTGTCCTGCGTCGCATACCACGATTGCGCATCAACCCTACTTTGGGTGACATAACGCCCCTCCTCGTGCATATAGCCAATCCGCTGTGCCGCCGTGGCGTACCGTTGCCGAGTCGCCTCGCGGTAAAGATCGAGCGAGTAAGCAGGACGCAAGGGAATGTCGTAGGCATCCGCCAAATGGAAGTCTCCCAGATTGACCAACGCCGGAACAAACCCGTTTGCCGCCGCCGCCTGAATGAATTCGTAACCCAACCCAACGTCAAGCGTGCCGCCCAACCCATATACCTGCATCATCCCGTATAAATGAAGCCAAGGACTGTCCGCAAAATCATAAGGACTGCCAACCAGCTGATAAAATTCCAACGCTCGATCGTATTCCCCATTCGCAAACAGTGCCACCGACAAGTAAAACAGAAACCGCTTGTCGTCGGAGAACAAAATCGTCTCTTCACAACGCCCCACCGCAAGCCGAATGTACTCACGGCTAAACCGCGGGAGAAGGAGACCATCAGGATTGCGCAACCGACTAAGGAAAATGTTCGAGTACTCCTCGGCTATCGGCGCAATCGACAACGGACAACTCTCAAGGGCAGGAAAATTCGTGCGTTCATTGCGCCGCTTGATGCCCTCCAGCACCGACTGTTCAATCGCGGGCACCGTGGCTGCCGATGTTGTTCCCCCTCCAGATGCATCGGGCGAGGATGAGCACCCAACCACAACGACAAGCGTCGCAATGACAAAACCAAACTTCCCCCAACTCTTGCGCCAAAGCTCGGCAGTAACTTGCCCCATGCTTTTTCGGCTATTGTTTGGCCGATTGGCCTTCGCAGCAACGGCCCCGCCATGGGCTGACGCAGGGAGCACGGGGGACACGGGGGACATCCGTGAGATTCGCGCAAACAAACGCTGAGCAATGGTCAGTCGCGTCAAGAATGCTCGGGGAGAAAAAGCAGAAATACCCACGTCACAATGTCACAGAATGAGAAAAGAAACTGCCGGGGCACGAGTGCGTGCCTCACCCATTAGCCCAAATCCACGACACAAAACACAACAACGAATCGTTGAATTCTACCAGTGGACGAATTATGATGCAACCACAAGCGTCGCCCAGGCAACAAAATGTGCCGTGGTAGGCGTGTAAGTACGCCGCGTCGCAAGCGGGGCTTTATGCCGTGGCTCGCGTGGAATGCCATTTCCCGTCACGGTAACCATGGCAACAAGGTGCAGACAAGCGACTTGCAAGAATCGTTCCACCCGCCTCCATCCGCCCTGGCAACGCCATGCCCGCCCCCTCGGTTGCTCGATGCGCTCTCCGTCAAAACGGTGGGATTGGGCCGCCTAGCCAGCTTTGTGCACGGTGTCGCTCGGTGCACGGTGTCGCTCGATACACAGTATCGTTCGGTGCACGGTGTCGTTCGGTGCCTAGTATCGTTCGGTGTACGGTGTCGTTCGGCGCACGGTGTCGTTCGGTGCACAGTATCGTTCGGTGCCTAGTATCGTTCGGTGCACAGTATCGTTCGTGTGCTTAGGCATCTCCGCCGTTCGTGTGCTTAGCCTTGGCTGAGCGACTCGCCCCATCTTCTTCCCGACGCCATCCCATCTCTTACTAAGGACACGCCCGCTATGGCTCGTAACAAAATCGCCCTGATCGGCGCCGGACAAATCGGTGGTACCCTCGGCCTCATTTCGCTGTTCGACCGCCTTGGCGACGTCGTCCTCGTCGATATTGCCGAAGGCATTCCGCAAGGCAAGGCCCTCGACCTCTCTGAGACGACGCCGCTGATCGGCGTTGATGGGGTTGCGACTGGCGCGAACGAGCTCGACGCCATCACCGGAGCAGATGTCATCGTCGTCACCGCGGGCGTCCCCCGCAAACCGGGGATGAGCCGCGATGACCTGATCGGGATCAATGCCCCGATCATGAAAACAGTCGGGGCAGGCATCGCCGCCCATGCGCCGGGTGCTTTCGTGATCTGCATCACCAACCCGCTCGATGTGATGGTCGGGTTATTGCAGGAATACAGCGGATTACCGAAATCACACGTCGTCGGCATGGCAGGGGTGCTCGATGCCGCCCGGATGCGATACTTCCTTGCCGATGCCGTGAATGTTTCGGTGCAGGATGTCGTGGCAATGGTCATGGGTGGGCATGGCGACACCATGGTGCCCCTGCCCCGCTACTCCACCGTCGGCGGCATCCCCCTGCCCGAC
>JAHZLG010000166.1 GCA_022599995.1 Alphaproteobacteria bacterium
ACCTGAACGATTTCGACCTCCAGTTTGATCCCGATGGATTTGGTGCGATCGCCAATGGCTACCTAGCACCGATCGGGAGAAGCGTCATCTCCGATGGCGAGCTGGTGGTCTTGGGGTTCACCCTCGGCACAGACGACTTGGCAACCTATCAGTCAGCGTCCTCCGGTGCCCTGCTTCACATCGACTATGAAGCCGATTTCGCTTCGGCGATCGACGATGAAGCAGGCAATCTGCTCGATAATTTTTCTGGGGCAAGCTATGCATTTGATCCGTAAACCCTTGACAGATTTTGTTGCTTGTCGTCGACTGCGGCGACGTGGGGTGTTCCGACGTATGGGCATGGCGGCATTGATGAGTGGCTTTGTTTTGACGTCGACCGGGTGCGCGACACTGGACACGCACCCCAACCTCGTTTCGCCAGAAGCGGTTGCCCTCGGCGCAGCAGGCACCGGCTTCTTCTGCGGCATGCTTTTCCCGGTCATCATTCTTATCAACACAAACCCTGCGACCACAGGGGCATATGCCCTTGTGATTGCAACAACAGGTGCCCTGGGATCGGGGTTAGGGGCGTGGCATGGTGCACCGATTCAGCCGCGTGAGGCGCATGTGGTAAACGCTTCTTATGGCAGCTGTGTCGGCACTGTGCTCGGCCTTGGATTCGTGGGGGGCTATTACGGAGCCAAAAGTGGGTCGCAACAACCTGCCATCCCCAAGCACCTGCAGAAGCAGATCAATGAACGTCGAAATCGCGGGGGAGCCGCTTACCCGCACTTGCGGAATATCCGCTAGGCGATCATTGATGCGAGCATTGGTGCCAGCTAGAGGGTGATCCGGTGACCACTCTTCGCGGATGCAATGCACGCCTCGGCGATCTGGAGGGCGATCAATCCATCAGCACCTGAGGGCGTCATCGCCACCCCCGACCGAACCGCGGCAATGAAATGGTCGAGCTCGCCGGCATAGGCATCGCGATAGCGGTCGGTGAAGAAGTCGAACAGCGGTGCCGCCACAGCGCCCGTATTCCCGTGGCGAATGACCGTGTTCACCCGAGGGTTTTCAGCGGTTACCGTCCCCTCAGCCCCGTGCACATCGATCCGTTGATCGTAGCCGTAGGTTGTCCGTCGGGAATTAGTGATCACGGCGAGGGCTCCCGATGCCGCAGTAAGAGTCGCCGTTGCCGTGTCGTAGTCGGCATAGTCGGCAATCGAGTGCTGGAACATGATCGACCCAGTCGCGGCCACGTGCGTAATCGGTTCGTCGAGCATGAAGCGCGCCATGTCGATGTCGTGGATCATCATGTCTTTGAAGATACCGCCACTCCATTTTGAGGCATCGGCAGGGGGGGGCGTGGGATCGCGCGACACGATGGTCACCAGCTCTTTTTGGCCTATAGAAGCGGCAGCCTCGCGCAAGGCAAGGAAATGCCGATCGAAACGACGGTTGAATCCAATCATGAGCCGTCCCTTGTGCTCGCGCACGTGGTCGAGACACGCGACGACGCGCGGCACCGACAAATCGATTGGTTTTTCACAGAACACCGCCTTGCCTGCGGTGACGGCTTGCTCGATTTGCTCGGCGTGGAGGTTGGTCGGTGAGCAAATCAGCACGCCATCGATGGTCGGGTCATCCAAGATGCTTTGCCATGTCATCGGTTGTGCGGTGCTGTAGCTCTCCGCCATGGTTTGGGCGAGGGTCGCATTGGGCTCGAAAAAAGCAACGAGGTGCGCATCAGGATTGCGGGCAATGGTCGCGGCGTGCACCTGGCCGATACGTCCAGCACCGACAAGGGCAAGTCTAAGGGGTGACATCAAAGAACGGTTTCCGTTGGAGAGGTGAGGGGCAGGGATGATGACGGAGTAGGGATGAAGAAGGGGCAGGGATGTATCAATGCCAGTGATACAATCGTTGTCCTAGCGCGCGGTTTGTTGCAGGGTTTCGCCCGCCTTCCACGAGACGCCTACCTCCCGCCAAAATCCACCGATTATCTCTTGGGGGGCAAGGGCTGTGAGCTCTTCGGTGGGCGACGGAAAGAATTCAAGGCTGGCTGTGCCCTTGTAGGCAGTGCCGAGGTCTGCGTCGAATCCCCGCATGGTCACTATCTCGTCTAGGCTTGCGACCCCATCGCTTTCGATGCGCTGCATCCAGCGATTGTGTACCATGGGCAGGGCGTTCACAAACCCTGTATTTGGCGATTCCCCTGTGACGGTGAAGGTTGCCTCGGCAAGGCGGCGATCGTTGGCGGCGAGGGTCGCGCCAAATTTGCCGCCAGTAATCAGCTTGCCGTCTTGCATCTTTGGTCCTACTCGACCGACCCGCACTGGGCGAGTCAGGTGGATCGAGCCCAGCTTTTTGGGATAGCCTTGATGCAACCCGCGGATCATGGCGTAGTCCTTGTCGACCCAAATGAACAGGCAGCGCGAGTAGGTTTGCTTGCGAAACTGGCACCGCATGACAAGGAAGGTTTCCATGTATTGCATCCGAACGGGGTCGAGCACCTCGGCGAAGTCGTTGCCACAGCTTTGCCAGTCAGCCCAGATCAGCGCGAGGGCACCGGGGTCTTCGTCGGCGAGTTCGAAGGATTCGGGCAAAAAGGTGCGGAGCAAGTCGGGTGATACGCGGTACTCGATGGTGAGCAACTGCCCCGAGTAGTGCCAAGGGGTCGGTGGCAAAATGGACGCGTTGCCCGTGGGGGTTTGGGGATAGGCAAATCCTTGCATGATAGCTCCGGGGCAGAAGATGGGAAGAACGTTCAGTGGGAAACAGACGAAGGGTTTTTAACAGGCAGTGCGCGCCCCCGAAGGGTTTTTAACAGGCAGTGCGCATCCAAATAGTTTCTAACAGGCAGTGCGCGCATCCAAATAGTTTCTAACAGGCAGTGCGCGCGCCCGAAGGGTTTCTAACAGACAGTGCGCGTATCCAAATGGTTTCTAACAGGCAGTGTGCACGCATCCAAAGGGTTTCTAACAGGCAGTGTGCGCACCGTTTTCTCGAGCGGCGGTGGGGGTCGTGAAGGGGGTTAGACTGCGCAACGCTGTCCCGCACCACAACGCGCCGCACCACACGCAGGTCATGGCAACGTGAGTCTTGCCCTTAGCCGATTGGCGAGGCTTGCTATTCGCTACCTGTCTTCAAGAGACGGAATCTTCCAGAATTTGCAACGTCTTGAGGTCTGAGTGAAAATCCAACGCAAAGTCGCCACCTTCTCTCCCCAAGCCGCTGATCCCGGTGCCGCCGAAGGGGGCGGTCAGGTCGCGTATCAGGTAGCAATTGACCCAGACGGTGCCAGCGCGGACGAGGCGTCCTACCCGCTCGGCGCGGGCCGCCGACGAGGTGTACAGCACGGCAGAAAGGCCATAGCGGGTGGAATTGGCCAAGGCGACTGCCTCGGCTTCATCGGCGAAAGTTTGGATGCTGAGAACAGGCCCAAATACCTCGTTTTGCACAATCTCCGATTCATTGGACTGTGGCTCGATCAGGGTCGGCTCTATCCAGAGTTGCCCCTCGCGATGCCGCTTGCCGCCAAGCAGGAGTTTGTCCCCCGATTTGATCGCCCGATCGACGAACCCCAGCACGCGATCGAGGTGATCGCCGTGGATGAGCGGGGTGATGGTAGTCGCATCATCGAAGGCATCGCCGAGGACGTGCGCGGCAGTATAGGCATAGAAATGCGCAAGGAATTCGTCGCGCACCGACTGGTGAACCAACAGGCGCGTGTTTGCCATGCAGCTTTGTCCCGAGTCGTCATATTGCCCTGCCGCCTTCTTCGCAGCCATGTCGATGTCAGCATCGTCGAAAACGATCAGGGGGGCTTTGCCGCCGAGCTCCGCAGTGAAGGGGACAATGTTCTTGGCCCCAGCTGCGCCGATCTTGCGGGCGGTGGCGGGTGAGCCGGTGAAGGACAACCTTCGCACGCGCGGATCAGTGACAAGGGCATCCCCGACCTCGTGCCCCAACCCGTGAACGATGTTGAATACCCCCGGGGGGAATCCGGCTTCCACGATCATCTCGGCGAGCAGGCAGGCGGACAGGGGTGACCACTCTGCCGGTTTGAGTATCACCGTATTGCCCGCGGCGAGGGCAGGGGCCACCTTCCACGAGGAAAGCATAAATGGGGCATTCCATGGGGTGATAATCACCGCAGGCCCAGCGGGCATGCGGAGGACTCGGTTCGCCGTCGTGTTGGAATGCCATACGCGTTCCTCGTATGCGACCGCCATATCGGCGTAGACGCGGAAATTGCGTGCCGCACGGGGGATAACGCGCATCTTCAGGCTTTCGAAGCGCATCGCCATGTCGGATGCCTCCACAGCCGCGATGCGGTCGAGGGATGCGTCAATCAGTGCTGCCAACCGGTGCATGGGCTCGCGTCTTTCGGCGGGGGACATTGCCGCCCACCCGGGAAAGGCACGGACAGCCGCGTCGACCGCCAGCGTTGCCACCTTCGCATCGCCTCGGGGCACCGCACCCAGCGGAGCCGCCCCCCAATGGCAGGGGTTGTGACTGGGGAAGGTAGATTCGGCATCGTCCACGCGTTGCCCATCGATGAGATGTGCCGTAGAAAATGTCTGTCCGCGCACCGTAATCGTGGCCATGAAATGTCCAGCATCAAAGGAAAGAGGGGCGGCTGGAAGAGCCGCGCCGAAGAACAGGGGCGTACTGCCTCAGAGATAGCGGCGGTAGTAGTCGACTTCCTGCTCGGGTGAGAGAGCAGCGACCTCGGCAATCTCACACCGCTTGTTGAAGACGTGGTTGTCGATCAACCCCTGCCCAATGGCGGCGACCAGCTTCTTGTCGGCTTCAAGATCGGTCAGGGCATCGCCTAGGTTCTCGGCAATATGCTCGCTCGTCGAGACGTTCTCAAGCCCGTCCAGGGTCTCGGCGTTGGGCAGTGTCTTCTCATCGCCGAGCAACCCCGCGTGCAGGAGTGCCGCCGCCGCCGTGTAGGGGTTAGCCCCACCATCGGCCATGCGGTGCTCGATGCGGGCAGCGTGCCCGCTTGCTTCCGGAATGCGTACGGTTACCGAGCGGTGATCATAACCCCAATTCGCCCAGTACCCTGCCAGACTGGCGGGTTGGGAACGCCGTCCCGAATTCACTGTCGGGCACAGAATGCCTGCTAACCCCTTGTGGTGGGCAAGCATGCCGGCAATGATCTTTTTTCCGACCGCGTGGGCATTGTCAGCCTCAGAGGACAATCCAAGCCAATCTTTGGCGGAGTCTTCCAAGAGGGGGAGGCT
>JAHZLG010000167.1 GCA_022599995.1 Alphaproteobacteria bacterium
CGAGACACCTAAGCACCGAGACACCTAAGCGCCGAGACACCTAAGCACCGAGACACCTAAGCGCCGAGGCACCTAAGCACCGAGGCACCTAAGCACCGAAGCACAACCAAAAGGCGGTCAGGCTTGGCGCGTCCGCCCCTGGACGTGTGCCGCACGGGCAGAGGTGACCTCGGGACGGTCGCTCACCTCAGGGACGCCGACATCCCACCACGCATCACCGGGCACCCACTGGTAGGCATCGACATCGATGACGATGACGGTTGTCCGGGTGGTGGTACGTGCCCATGCGACTGCCTCTTTGAGTTCGGCAATACTGGCAACCTTGCGGGCGAGTGCCCCCATCGACTGGGCGTGGGCGGCGTAATCCACCGAGAAGGGGGCATCAACCCCATGGGCATCGGCGACCAGGTTGTTGTAGGAGGCACTGCCCTTGAAATTCTGCAGGCGGTTAATCACCCCATACCCGCCGTTATCACACACCACAGCGATGAATTTATGCCCGGTAAGCACCGAATTGTATATCTCGGAATTCATCATCATATAAGACCCATCCCCGCAGAAGGTGAACACTTCGTCGGTGGGGCGTGCCATCTTCGCGCCGTAGGCAGCGGCGATCTCGTAGCCCATGCAGGAGAAGCCGAATTCGCAGTCAAAGGAGTCCTCGGTCAACGCTTGCCATGCCTTGTTCATCTCACCGGGCAGTCCCCCGGCCGCGGAGATCACATAGTCGGAGGGCAGCGCAGCGTCGTTCACACAGGCAATCACCTCGGCATAGGCGGGGGCCTGGGAATCAACGGATGAGTCGGCGGCGGGGGTGTTGGAATCGGACGTGCTGTTGGGGTGTCCGCAGGCATGCAACGTGGCGTGCCATTCCTTGCGCTCGGCGGCGGCTTTGTCCTGCCACGCGGCGTCGGCTTTGAATGCGGGAGTCGCGGGGATCAGCTCTTCCAAAACGGCTTTGGCGTCGCCGATCACGGGGATTGCGCGATGTTTATGGCCATCCCACCGCGCGGCATTGATCGAAACCAGCGTTGCGTCGGGGTTAAAGGCTGTCCGCGACCCGGTCGTGAAGTCCTGCAGTCGAGTGCCAATCGCAATGATGGCGTCGGCTTCTGCGGCCAGGGCATTCGCCGAGGAGCTGCCAATAACACCCATTGGCCCAATGTTCAGCGGGTTATCGCCTCTCAGTGTCGATCGCCCTGCCACGGTTTCGCACACCGGCGCGCCAGCTTTGGCGGCCCATTCGGCGATGAGTTGGTGGGCACCGGAGTAGCGTGCCCCACCGCCAACAACGATCAGGGGCTTCTTCGCGGCAGAGATCACCGCGGCGGCGGCGGCCAGACTCGTCTTATCCGGGCGCGGGCGCGGGATTTGCCACACCCGGTCTTCGAACATGCTCGCGGGGAAGTCATAGGCGAGCTCTTGGGTATCCTGGCTTAGCCCGAAAAAGACCGGGCCACAGGTCGCCGGGTCGAGCATCACTGCTATTGCCTGCGGCAATGACTGCACCAATTGCCCGGGATGGGTAATGCGGTCCCAGTAGCGGGTTACCGACCGAAAGGCATCATTCACTGTCGTCGTTGGGGTATCGAAATGCTCTACCTGTTGCAGGACGGGGTCGGGTTTGCGGTTGGCAAAAGTGTCCCCGGCGAGCACCAAGAGCGGCAATCGATTCGAATGTGCCACCCCACATGCTGTCACCATATTGGTCGCGCCTGGCCCAATCGATGAGGTCGCCACCATCGCTTGCTGGCGCATACGGGCTTTGGCGTATCCGACGGCGGCCAGTGCCATCGACTGCTCGTTTAGGCCGCGCCACATGGGGAGCTGGTCGCGGTGGGCATAGAGGGCTTCTCCGAGGCACGTGACATTGCCGTGTCCGAAGATGCCGAATGCGCCGGCGAAATAGGGGGCTATCTCCCCCGAGGGAAGGACTATCTTCTGGGCACAGAGGAAACGGACAATTGCTTGTGCTGTGGTACAGGTCACTGTTTGATGCATGGAGGTTATGGGGGCTGTGGGGGGGGATTATGGGATGGGTCTCTGGGTATCGCGCACGAAGAACAGAGAGGGAAAGAATAAAGAACAAGAAGAGGGCACAAGCGATCGGCGTCACGCCGCGTCACGCCGCGTTATGCCGCGTCACGACGCGTTATGCAGTGTCACGCCACATTATGCAGTGCTGAGGAAGCCACTAAGAGGCAACCAGCACCTGCGGGGCAATGGGGTGCGGTTGCAAGGTGTGATGGAATTTCCGCAATTCCTTCTCATCCGCCCTCCAATTGGGGTGCACTTCGGAGAGCAGGTCATAAAACGGCGGCTGGTGATGTTGGTGTTTCAGGTGGCATAATTCATGGGCGACGATGGCGCGGACAAAGGGCGTTTGCACCAAAGCCGTGTTCAAGGACATATAAGGGGCTTCGGGACGTGCCAATGACAGGCTGCCCCACCGCGTGCGCATCCGACGTATGCGGATGATCGGTTTGTGTGCGAATCCCATGGCGTGGAACAGTGGCCAGAGCTCGTCGAGGGCAAATCCATACTGGGTGCGGGCTTGGGCGGCAAGCCAGCATTCGACCATATTCTGAATGTTGCCCGCCTGCCTGCCTGTTACCAGCAGGTGTTGATGGGACGTGCCATCGGCGTGATGTGCTTCTTCTAGCTGCACCTTCGGACGCCCCTGCTCTCTCACCACGATGGGAATGCGGCGACCGAGATAGAGCAGGTGATGATGCATCGTCGCCAAATGGCTGCGCACCTTCTGTATTTCTGCGTTCAACCACGGGCTGTTTCTTGCCACGAAGCGGTCAATCGTTGCCTTTCGAGTGGCTTTCGGCACGCGTAGGGTGATTGTCCCGTCGACCCGCACTGAGATGGTCATACGCTTGCGCCGCGCCGATTCAATAATCTGCCATGGGTGACGATCGCCATGGTCGTCGACGAAGAATTTCACATAGCCCTCTTTTGCCACTTTGGGGTGTCCATGTTGATCAGCGTCGCGGAGGGGGGGGTGCCCCCGCCGGGGTGGAGGGGGGGAGGGGTTGCGGGCCCCCGACG
>JAHZLG010000011.1 GCA_022599995.1 Alphaproteobacteria bacterium
AGTGTCGGCATGCGGGATTGCGTCCTGAGGCAGTTGTTTTGGTTGCCACGATCCGCGCCCTGAAAATGCATGGCGGCGTGCCGAAATCCGATTTGACCGGCGAGAACGTCGCCGCGGTGAAGGCCGGTTGTGCCAACCTTGGCCGTCATATTGAGAACATTCGTCAGTTTGGCATCAACCCCATCGTCGCGATTAACAGCTTCACCTTGGACACGACCGCCGAAGCGATTGCCGTGGAGGAATTCTGTGCAGGAATGGGAGTGGCCGCCATTCCATGTACCCACTGGGCAAATGGCGGTGCCGGCACCGAGACCCTTGCCCATGCGGTGGTCGATGTGATCGACGGCGGCAAAAACAACTTCCAGACCCTTTATGCCGATGACCTATCATTGGCAGCGAAGATCGAGGCGGTTGCCACGAAAATCTATCGTGCGAAGGGTGTCACCCTCGGGTCGGGCGTCGCAAAACAGCTGGAGCGGTTTGAAGCTCTTGGCTATGGCGGATTGCCGGTATGCATGGCGAAAACGCAATATAGTTTCTCGACCGATCCGACTGCGATGGGGGCACCGACCGATCACGAGGTGGTCGTGCGCGAGGTACGTCTTCAAGCTGGTGCTGGGTTCGTGGTCGCTATCTGCGGTGAGATTATGACGATGCCGGGATTGCCGCGCCACCCTGCTGCCGAGCAAATCTGCCTCGATGACACGGGGACGATCAGCGGCTTGTTCTGATGCCCCGGGGGCACGCAACCTTTTCCACCCCGGCGGGGGCACGCAACCTTTTCCCCCCTCCACCCCGGCGGGGGCACGCAACCTTTTCCCCCCTCCACCCCGGCGGGGGCACGCAACCCCTCCACCCCAGCGGGGGCACGCGACCTTTTCCCCCGTCACCCGAAAGGGAGGGGGGGCAAGGGGGCAAGGGGAACTAAGGGTTAACGACCTCGACCAAAAAACCGTCGGTGAGTGCCCGCCCACTGAGCGCAAAGAATGCTCCAAGACGAGGGCCTGACGATGCCCCGAACAGCAATTCGTACAACATAACGTACCAGTCGCGGGGGTTGTCGTAGCCCCGTCCCTTGCCAACATCGCGGATGAAATTCTGCAGTGCCGCCCCATCGCTCCATAGGGCATCCGATGCCTCGGTCAGGCGGTCGCGCAGGTACTGCACATCGCCTTGCTCGGACTCCGTCGCACGACGCGGATTCGTGGTCACGCCAAACGTCCGTTGCCATGCAAGCGCGCGGGTGATCATCGCCAGCATCGGATCGTGCGCGGCTTGATCCCCCGGTGGGGATTGCTGGGGGGCATTCGGGGCAAATCGGGCGACATAGTCGCGCAAAACGTGCGGATCAGTGATGCCCGACGAGGCAATCAGCCGAATCACCATGCCAATCCCCACCACGGGGGCCGTAGGCACATTATTGCTCGCCTGCGCCGCTATGTCGGCACCCTGCCCCTTGGAGACAGGACGCTCTAGAATGGCTTCGGCAGACTCAGCCTGCACATCGGCGAAAGCTTGCCGATCGCCGTCGGGAGCTGTGCCGTTCGTGGTTGGCAAAACCCCCGGCACAATACGATGGATAGCAGCAACGGGATTATCAGCAACCGAAGCCCCCGCTTCAACGCTCCGATGGAATCGAGTGAGGTTGCCAAAATATTCATCCGTCTCGGCAACGATCGTGTTCGCCCCAAGTTCCTTGACCGTTTGCGGACGTCGCATCAGAAAGTGACATAACGAGTAGGCATCGCCGTACTGCAGCCACTCCTCAATGCTGAGCCCGTTCCCCTTTGACTTCGATATTTTCTTGCCTGCTTCATCGACAAACAATTCGTAGAACATGCCGGCGGGGGGACGCGCCCCAATGGCGCGGCACACCTTGGCCGACACCGCCGCCGAATCGATCAGGTCTTTGCCATACATTTCATAATTCACCCCCAACGCCTTCCAGCGCATGCCCCAATCGGCTTTCCACTGCAATTTGCAGCGTCCGTCGGTCACGGCGGTGGTGATCACGGCGCCACTGTCTGGATGACGGTAGTCGAGGGTTCCCGCCGCGGCATCGGTGGCAACAACCTCGGCGAGCAGCACGCGTCCGCTTTCGGGGCACACCGGCAGGAAGGGCGAATAGTGGCGAGCCCGGTCTTCGCCCACCGATGCCGCAACGATTTCTACGATTTCGGCGTGGACGTGGAGAATCTCCCGCAGGGCTGCATTGAACATCCCCGTCCGATAGCAATTCGCCGACGAGTAAAACGCATATCGAAAGCCGAAGCGGTCGAGAAACATGCGGAGGCGCGCATTGTTGTAATCGGCAAAGCTGGGGGCAGTGCCGAAGGGGTCGGGAATGTCCTTGAGCGGCATCCCTAGGTGTTGCTCGAGCAACGCCTTGTTCGGCACATTGTCGGGGGCACGGCGCAACCCATCGAAATCGTCGGAGAAGGCAATAATCTTCGTCTTGCTGTCGGCCACGTGGGCGATGCCCATCGTGTCATCGATGGCGCGGGCGACCACGGTGGTGCGGAACACCTCGGCGAAGGTGCCGAGGTGGGGCAGTCCCGATGGGCCGTAGCCGGTATCGAGCACAATCTCGTTGAGGGCGGTGTTGTTGCGTTGCGCTTCGCGCTCGGCGTGTTGCAGGGCTTTTTTGGCTTCCACATACGGCCAAGTCTTGCCGATTGTTGGCAGAGTGGTCACAGGCTTTTCCTTGGAGACGGGTGTGGCAAAGACGGGTGTGCCAATGCGGGTGGCAATGCGGGTTTCGTGGTGCTTCGTGGTGCTTCATGGCACGGGGGATGCCGCAGCCTCACGGGGTAGGCCGGTCAGCAACCAGCATGCGCGCAATGGCATGGAGAGCACGCAACCTCACGGAATACGCGGCACCGCGCAGACTAGTCTGCCTGATAGCCTCAGACGACCGTGTTCACGGTTGCGGATGCGTTCGATTCTTGGCCATGAGAAGAGCTTGCCGACGAGGGCGGGGCTTGCTCGGCACTGCCCTCGGGGACGGTCGAGCAAATGACCATCGCCGGACGAAGCAGTCGATCGTGCAGCATAAACCCCTCTTGGGCGACGTGGACGATCGAATTCGCCGGCATCGAGGGATTGGGGGTCGTCCCCACGACTTGATGCACATCCACGTTGAACGGCTCGCCGCCTTGGGGAGAGATGCGCCGAATGCCGTGCCCATCGAACACCTTCAGCAGCTCGCGCCCGACAAGGTCGATCCCGTTGATCAGGCTTTGGCGGTCATCGGGGGTCTGGCTCGACCGCGCGCTGTCGATGGCTCGGTTCAGGTTATCGGCGACAGGCAAGAGGTCTTTCGCCAAGCGGTTGACCCCAAACTTTGTGGCTTTCTCGATCTCGCGCCGTTCGCGTTGGCGGAGATTCTCCATGTCTGCCAGAGTCTGTAATTTGTCGGCTTTCAGGGCGGTGACTTCGAGGCTCAGGGCGTCGATGCGTGCTTGTTGCTCTTGCATTTTTCCTGCTGCCGCCTGCAACATCTCGCCATCGGTGGCGGAGTCGTTCAGCGATCCACCGCCCTTGCCACGGCCGAGTTTGGGCGACGGGCTATCGTCTCCATCCGAGTTGACGAGAAATTCAAAGTCGCTGGGATCGAGTTGCTCGATCTTTGTGGATGCTGCGGCATTGTGCATATCGTTCGCATCATAGGTCTCATCGTATTGGCCACGGTGTCCGGCATTCGTGTCCCCGGCATTCGTGTCCCCGGCATTCGTGTCCCCGGCATTCGTGTCCCCGGCATTCGTGTGTCCGGCGTCATCTTGCGCTGGGTTAGGGGGTGTCGCGTCCGCTGGACTTGCCCGATGGGAGTTAGCTGTCATCGTGGCATCCGCGTTGGAGTTATCAGAGGGAGGGGGGGCGTTTTGAGACATGCGAGCACTCGAAGAAGAAGCAAGAAAGAAGGGAAAAAGAAGAGGAGAAAGGAAAGGAAGAGGAAGATGAACAGCAACAAAAGGAAGGCGGAAAGGAAAGACAAGAAGACGACGAAGAAAAAGGCATCATCACGCGCCGCAAAGCAGTCGTCACCCGCAAGGGCGGGGCATGGCGGGCGCGGTTGCCGGCGTCACTTTGGATGCGTCTCTTTATACAGCGCGGCGTTCAGCAATTGCATGGTATAATCCACCACGGTCACGATTCGGCCATAATTCATGTGCGTCGGGCCAACAACCCCAATCGCCCCGACAAGGTTGGCATAGCTATCCGGGGCTGCCTGTTGCAGGGGCAAGGTTACCATCGACCACCCCGCAACCGAAAACAGATCGTTCTCCTTCCCGATAAAGATGCTCATGTCATCGGCCGCGGCGACCG
>JAHZLG010000168.1 GCA_022599995.1 Alphaproteobacteria bacterium
ACTGAACCAAGCGAGCAAAAATGAGCGCGTCCCCCGAACGCAAATATGATGAGCACGACCTCTATGCCTTGGTGGAATCCATGGGGATTCCAACCACCCTTTATGAACACGAGCCGGTTTTTACGGTCGCCGACCACACTGCCACAGTAGACAAGCAGCCCGGGGCACAGGTGAAGAACCTGTTTTTGCGCGACAAGAAGAAGACCCCTTATTTGCTAACAGCCGAGCACACCACCGAGGTCGCCCTGAAGGCACTGAAGACAACGTTGGGCGCCTCGGGGAATCTTTCTTTTGGCTCGCCGGAATTACTTTGGGACACGCTGGGATTGAAACCGGGGTCGGTGAGCCCCTATGGCCTCATTAATGACGTCGATCGCAAGGTGACCTTTGCGATAGATAGCCGGCTGCTCGAGGCTACCTTTGTGAATCCGCACCCGTTGCGCAATGATCGAACACTGGCCATGACTCCAGCCGACCTATTTCGTTTGTTGTCGCACTGGGGCTATGTGCCGATTGTGCTGCAATTCGACGCGCACGGTGTGCCAAGCCCGGTCGCCGCGACTGCCTGATACTCCTATTGTGTGTCGATGGCGGGGTGACCTTGGCATCGGCAAACGATTGCCCGAGGTTGCCCTTGTGAATCCGCACCCGTTGCCTGATACTCCCCCGACGAGGAACAGCCAACGGCGGTCAGTGATTGATCTTCGCCGTGCATCGTTCTCCCACGTGCCCACGTGCCCCTTGTGCTCCCTTGTGAATGAAAGGAATTCGCCCCGCATGCCGATTGTGACTGACCAACCCGACTTCTCGAGCGCAACGCTGGGGTCTCTTACGGTGCGACTGGCGCGCACCAAAGCCGAGATCGACGCGGCATTAGACCTCCGTTACCGCGTGTTTTATCGCGAGCTGTCGGCGACCCCCGACCCAGGGAAAGGCACCGCCCACGACCGGGACGCCCACGACCGAGACGCCCACGACCGAGACGCCTATGATGAGGTTGCCGAGCACCTGCTGGTCTTCGATGCCGACACTATCATTGCCACGTCACGCCTGATCACCAATCGCGACGACCACGAGACCCGGTTTTATACCGAATCCGAATTCGACGTCTCGGCGTTGCGTGCGCTTTACCCGTCCAGCTTGCTCGAAGTGGGACGAACCTGTGTCGAGTCTAAGAAGCGGCAATCTTCGGCCATGCAAGTCATGTGGAGCGGGCTTGCGGTATACTGCTTTGCCTACAACATTGACGCCCTGTTTGGCTGTGGGAGTTTTCACGGTGCCGACATGGCGGCGCATCGACAAACCCTTGGTTGGTTGCACCATCATCACCTTGCCCCGGCGGCATGGCGGCCGCGAGCGTTGCCGGATCACTTTGCATCGATTGACTGCTCGGCTGATCCTGCCTTTGACCCGCAGGCCACGCCTAAGCTTCCTGCCCTGATCAAGGGCTACCTGCGCATTGGAGGGTGCATCGGCGACGGGGCGTTTATCGATCACGCCTTCGATACGACCGACGTGTGCATTGTCGTGAAGCGGGAGGCAGTGGCGGCTCGTTACTTCAATCACTATCAACGCGCCCACGATGTCCAATCCCGCTGAGCCTAAGCCCGTTGAGCCCAAGCCCGTTGAGCCTAAGCCCGCTGAGCCCAATCCCGCTGAGCCTAAGCCCGTTGAGCCCAATCCCGCTGAGCCTAAGCTCGATGAGCCTAAGCTCGTTGATCTCCAGCAGGCCCTTGCCCGCAGCTCCGTGTCATGCGACAAATAATGCAGAAAACCCTCCGGGGAAGCGCAGGGAGAACACCCCCGACCACGGGCCGGCATAATTCGTTTGTTCCCTACCGCCCGCTGACGACCCCGCTCTACGCCCCCCATAACCGATGGCGGACGCTGACCGCATTGACGGTGTTGGGCGTCCGGTTTCTGGTGTTCTTTGCCCGAAATCTCGATGTCTTTCTCGATGCAAGGCGGCGGCATGGCAACCGCTCGGGTCGTACGATGGCGGGGGGGCTCTTGCGAAGCCTCGGGGTGACCTACGCCGTCGAGGGAGAACCCCACACCCCACCGGATTGCGGCACGATACTTGTCGGCAACCACTTGTCCTATCTCGATATTGGGATGCTGTTCCACGCCATGCAGCCGGTGTTTCTCGCCCGCGCTGCCCTGTGGGAGTGGCCCGTCGTCCGCACCCTGATGCGTCATCACGACTCGTTGCCAATGAGCCGCGATGCGAGCGAGCTGTCGCGGCGAATCTCGGCGATCGTCGCCCTGATGCAGGGCACGCGGCGGCTGATTATCTTTGCTGAGGCGACAACCAGCAATGGGCGAAATCTCCGCACCTTCAACCGCGGGTTGTTCATGGCGGGAAGGCGTTGTGTCCAGCAGGGGGTGCCTTTTGCCGTGCAGCCGTTCTCCGTGCGTTTCGATGGCGTGGCTGGGTTGCCCCGGTGCCGGCGAATGGACGCCGTTTTTTGCTGGCACGATGCGATGACGGCTCTCGACCACATTCAAGTGTTGGTGCAATTTCCGTCGAAGGTGCGGGCGACTCTTGTGTTTCATCCCCCGTTGCACGATCAAAAACTGCTTGCCAATGCAAAACAGCTGAATGCAGTGGTCGAGCCGATTATCTCAACGGGCGTAAGACACGCGCCCCTGCAGAGGCATTCATGATCTTCTCTTGATTCTAGGAGGAGTGCACGATACGATGCCGCCGATGAAGCGGATCGTAATGAAATTTGGTGGGACGTCGGTGGCATCGCCCGCCCATATTCGCGATGTGGCGGCGATCGTTAAGACGGTCTGGGCGACGGGTGTCGATGTGGCGGTCGTGGTTTCGGCGATGGGGCATGAGACCGACCGGCTTGATGATCTCGCCCAAACCATGGGCACGAAATCAGGCTCGCCCGAGTACGACGCGATCCTTGCGGTTGGAGAGCAAGTTACCGCCCCCTGCCTTGCCCTCGCCCTTCAAGAAATTGACGTTCCCGCCCGCTCGTGGTGTGGCTGGCAGCTGCCGATTATGACCACAAGCCGTTTTGGCACGGCTCGCGTCGAGTCGATAGAGGGGCAGGGGCTGATCGATGACTTCCACGCAAGGCGCACGGTCGCTATTGTTACTGGCTTTCAAGGCATTGATGCCCAGCATCGAATCACGACTCTTGGGCGGGGCGGATCAGACCTCTCGGCCGTGCTGTTGGCTGCGGCGATTCAAGCCGACCGGTGCGATATCTACACGGACGTCGATGGGGTTTACACCTCTGATCCCCGTATTGTGCGGCAAGCGGTGCGCTTGAAGACGATTGGCTTCGAAGAGATGCTCGAGCTTGCGGCACTCGGAGCCAATGTGCTCCAAGCCCGATCGGTGAATGCGGCGCGCAACCATCGCGTGCCTTTGCGGGTTCGTTCGACCTTCAAACCCGATGATGAAGGCACTATCGTTTCGGGCATCTTGACACAAACTGCTTCCTCGGATGAAGACCCCCCCATGGAATTGAGAAAAGTAACCGGCATCGCCCACGAGCGGAATCAGGCGAAGATCACATGCCGAAACATCAAGGATGCACCCGGGATGGCGGCACGGGTGTTTGGTCCGCTATCCGAGGGCGGGATCATCGTGGATATGATCGTGCAAACGGCATCGGTCGATGGCGAAACAACCGACATAACCTTCACCATTCCGCGCAAGGACGCCGAGGAAACCGTCGATATCCTGAAGCGCAACGATATTCCAGAATCACACATCATTGTTGATCGCAATGTGGCCAAAATATCGATTGTCGGGGCGGGGATGACAACCAGCGCGGGCGTCGCGGCAACCATCTTTGAAGTGCTCGCCGAGCGATCGATCAATGTTGAGGTCATCTCGACCTCTGAGATCAAGGTCAGCGTGCTGATCAGTGAAGACTATGGCGAATTGGCGTTGCGTGCTCTGCACCACGCCCTGATTGAGAACGGTGCCTAAGCCGCACGCATCACGGTAACACGCGGTATTCACGGTAACGCACGGTATTCACGGTAACGCACGGTGTTCACGGTCACACACTGTGTTCACGGTGACGCACGGTGTTCACGGTCACACACTGTGCTCACGGTAACGCACGATAACGCACGGTGCAGAGGTTTGTATGGTGCTTAGTGCCTGGTGCTTAGTGCCTGGTGCTCAGTGCCTGGTGCTCAGTGCCTGGTGCTCAGTGCCCGGTTCCCGGTGCCCGGTGCCCGAGAGGCAAGCACCCCACGAGCGTTTTTGTCCAAATCCGGGCGTTAATGTCATCATTTCCATCATTTCCATTGTGTTGCGGGGGGAAATGATATAGGTAATCCCATGATACCGCACGCGTGTCTGCTGCCCTATCAGCGGTCGTATTATGATTCGCTTAGGCAAGAAATGTCGTTGCGTTTCGCCATCGCCCCCCAATGCCCCAAATCCGTGCCATCCTTCCATGAGCTCTCCCATCGAACCGACAGTTACCACTGAGGATGCCGATCGCCCCTTCATCGATATCGGGGTGAAATTGCGTGAGGCGCGGCTAGCCAAGGGCGAAGACCTCCCTAAGATTGCCAACTTCCTCCGCATTCGGTTGAATGTGCTTGAGGCTATCGAAGCGGGCGATCGGGAACAGCTTGCCA
>JAHZLG010000169.1 GCA_022599995.1 Alphaproteobacteria bacterium
CCTTCCCCTCAAGGAGCATCGGGGCAAGGATCAGCTCCATGTCCTCGATAGTCCATCCGGCAAGGCGTTGCAGCGTGCGCCGCAAGTCAACCGAGAGCTGTGCCCCCGTTTCGGCCGGTTTTGGAGGTGATTGTCGCGACTGCAACCGCTTGCTGTAATCGTGCAACGACCCGATGTAATCCTGAAGATCACCGTTCAGGTACAATTTCCCTGCGGCCAGATCGATGCCCAGCCGTTCGCCCGGGCCGAGGTGACCCTTGCGCACGATCTCGGCTTCGTCGATGCGCGTCATCCCGGTCTCTGATCCAAGCAGCAGCAGGCCGTTTTTCGTGATGCTGTAGCGAAGCGGACGAAGCCCATTGCGATCCATGGCACTCACCAACCAATTGTTGGCATAGCCGATCAGGGCGGCAGGCCCATCCCACGGCTCGACCAGACTGGCAGCCCACGAATAGAATGCCTTGAGCTCGGGGGACAGGCTCTTGTTTTGCTCCCACGCCTCGGGGACAAACATGGCTTGTACCTCGGGCAGGGGGTGGGCGGTCTGCGCCATGATCTCGAATGCGGCGTCCAATGCGGCCGAGTCCGAGCTCTCATTGCTGATGAGGCCCGAAAGCACGGTCATGTCCTCGGGGGCAAACAGCGGCGACGCGAAACGCGACTCGTGGACGCGCATCCAGCGGACGTTACCCTGCACCGTGTTGATCTCGCCATTATGGGCAAGCACCCGAAACGGCTGGGCAAGAGGCCAATTGGGAAAGGTGTTCGTCGAATACCGCTGATGGTAGATCGCAAAGTTGGAGATGAACCGAGAATCAAGCAGGTCGGGGTAAAATTCGGCGAGCTGCTCGGCGAGGAACAACCCCTTGTAGATGATCGACTGCGAGGAGAAGGAACAGATGTAGAAATTTGCGATCTGTGCGGCGGCAACCGCCTTCTCGATCGCGCGGCGGACGACATACAGTCGCCGATTGACCGTCTCGGAGCACGCCGCCTTCTGATCATCCTTTTCGGCGATAATGATCTGTTCGATCTCGGGGCGTGACGAGTCCGCCTTGTCACCAATCACCGAGGCATTGATCGGCACCTGTCGCCACCCATAGATGGTAAATCCGGCGGCGATGATGGCGGTCTCGACAATCGAGCGGCAGCGTTCTTGCGCATTCAGATCGACCCGCGGCAAGAAGATCATGCCGACCGCAAGCGGTGATGCCGGCGGATTCAACCCCGACGCGCGCACATGGTCGCGAAAGAAGGCTTGGGGCACTTGCAGGTGAATGCCCGCCCCATCGCCCGTCTTGCCATCGGCATCGACAGCCCCGCGATGCCATAGCACCCCCAGTGCCTCGAGGGCTTTGTCGATGACCTCGCGGCACGATTCGCCCGAAGTCGTGGCGACGACCCCGACACCACACGCATCGCGCTCGGTGGTCGGATCGTAGAGCCCCTGTGCAGGAGGGAATCCCGTGGCAATCGGAGTTGTCACCCCCAGATTCGAAGGGGGAAAAGGAAGATCAGTCATGATGGAAATTTTCTCTCGCATACAGAGCAAAAGTGTTGATCGCCCCTCCCCCCCCCCCCCCCCTCCCGGCTCTCGAACCCGAGTTTGCTTTCAAGGGGGACAGATCGGGGGAGGGGGAGGAGGAGGGTGCGGGCAGGCTATGGCTTAGCAGGCTCTGCCTCAGGCAGGCTATGGCTTAGGTGGTTATGCCTCAGGCAGGCTCAGGCAACTCTGGCTCAAGCGGGCTCAGGCGGGGTTCTGCCTCAGGCAGCTATGGCTTAGGTGGCAGCTCAGGCTCAGGCGGGGCTCTGCCTCAGGCAGGCTCAGGCAGGCTCTGCCTCAGGCAGGCTCAGGCAGGTTCTGCCTCAGGCAGCTTCGGCGGGGGCGCAGTGGGTGTCGAAATAGGCAACCATTTCCTCGGCAGCCTGCATCCCGTCCTTGATCGCCCAGACGACAAGCGAAGCCCCGCGGTAGATGTCCCCCGCGGCAAAGACGCCGGGCAAAGAAGTCGCCAAGGAATCACCCCCACCCCCGCCGTGGCCCGCCTTGATCGTGCCCCAGCGCGTGGTCGCTAAGTCCGGCGCATCCCACTGGCCAGGCAAGTCCTCGGCGTCATACCCAAGGGCAAGAATCACCCGCGTCGCCTGCACATAGTGCGGAGGCGCATCGCTCGGCTCGACCCCGCGTCTGCCGGTGCCATCGGCTGTGGTCTGGCGCATCTCGTGTACCTTGAGCCCAGTCAATGCGCCTTGGTCATCGGTCACGATGCTGCTAGGGGCAGAGAACCATAGGAAGTCCACGCCCTCCTCAATGGCTTTTTCTACCTCGCGTTGCGACCCCGGCATGCTGGCGCGATCGCGGCGATAAAGACACCGAACCGAACGTGCCCCCTGCCGAATAGCCGTGCGGACACAGTCCATGGCCGTGTCACCCCCGCCAACCACGATCACATCTTCATCGGCGGCATCGTAGGTGGAAAGGTGTTCCCCAATGTCGCCAAGCCCACTGCGGATGCTGGCAATCAGATAGTCCATGGCGGGCGTCAACACGGCAGTAGAGCCCGACCCCGATCCCGATCCCGATCCCGACTCCGGAGAAACCCCCAATGGCCGTGCTTGATAAGTCCCGGTTGCCACCAACACGACCTCGTGCTCGGCGCGGATCGACGCAAAGTCTTTGTCGACCCCAACCCGGCACCCCAGATGAAATTTAATCCCACTCGCCTCAAGCCAACGCGTGCGGCGTTCCACCAGCGACTTCTCGAGCTTGAAATTCGGAATGCCATACATCAGCAATCCGCCGACGCGATCGTGCGCATCGTAAACATGAACAGCAAACCCCGCCTCGCGCAGCCTGATTGCCGCAGCCAACCCCGCTGGCCCTGCCCCGATGATCCCTGCCGATCCCTGCCGCAGTGCCGCAGGGACAATCGGCTTAATCCACCCGTTTTGAAAGGCGTTCTCGGTAAGATACGACTCGACCGAGCCGATGGTGACCGTGCCGTGTCCCGATGCCTCAATCACGCAATTGCCCTCGCAGAGCCGATCCTGAGGACAAATGCGCCCGCAGAATTCGGGAAAGGCATTCGTCTCATTGCTGGTCTGCCACGCCTCCTCGAGCCTGCCATTGGCAGCGAGCATCAACCAATCGGGGATGTTGTTGCCGAGCGGACAATGGATTTGGCAATAAGGCACCCCGCACTGCGAACACCGCGCCGATTGGGCGGCGGCCTCTATGTCTTGGAAGACCTCGTGGATTTCCTTGAAGTCTTTGCGGCGTTGCTCCGCCACACGGGTGGGCGGAAATTGCTGGGGACGAGAAACAAATTCAAGCATCGGCGTGCCTTGTTCGGGGCGTGTCTGGAGGGGGGCGCTGAGCGACACCACGGTGCGGTCCCACTGAGCGTTACCGCTGAGCGGTCCGGATGAGTGGTCACCATTGATAGTAGGGGTTAATAGGGGAATGTCAAGAGATGTTGTCAATATAATTGACAACAGACTCAAACCCTTGCGCAAGATCACTAAGTATGTCAATCACATTGACATACTTAGAAACAGCTAGCTTTCCTGCAATGCCAAGACGAAAAGCCTTGCTCGGCACACCCCGCCATCAGGTTGAAGCGCGTGGGGCTTAGGTATATAGTCACCGTCTGTTGTGTGGACGGCGTCCACCAGAAACCCGTCGAAGGAAAACAAAATGACAAGTGCCAAACTGCTTGCTGGCAAACGCGGCGTCATCATGGGCGTCGCGAACGACAAATCACTGGCGTGGGGGGTTGCCGAATTCGCCGCCCGATGCGGTGCCGAATTGCACTTTACCTACCAAGGCGACATGCTCGCCAAGCGGGTCGTGGGGCTCGCCACGCAGGTCGGGGCCGAGAACAATGTCCACGTCTGTGATGTGAACGATGACGCCAATATCGCCGACGTCTTTCAGGCAATCGGCGGAACAATCGATTTTGTTGTGCACGGCATCGGCTTCTCCGATAAGAACGAGCTGCGCACCGAGTACCTCGAGACCTCGCGCGCCAATTTTCGGAACACCATGGAAATCTCTTGCTACTCGCTGACCGCGGTGGCGCGTGCCGCTGCCCCCTACATGCAGCCGGGTGGCAGCATCCTCACCCTGACCTACTACGGGGCGAAGCGCGTCCTGCCGAATTACAACGTGATGGGGGTCGCCAAAGCAGCCCTCGAGGCAAGCGTGCAGTACCTTGCGGTGGATTTGGGGGCAAGGGGCATCCGCGTGAATGGGTTGTCCTCGGGGCCCGTGAAAACCCTCGCGGCAAGCGGAATCGGCGACTTTCGGAAAATCTTGAAATGGAATGCCGCCTCGGCACCACTGCAGCGCAATGTGTCGCAGAAGGATGTCGGGCACGCGGGGGTCTATCTGCTGTCTGATCTCTCCAGTGGGGTCACCGGCGAGATTCACTATGTCGATGCCGGATACAACAATGTCAGCATGCCCGCCCCCCAGCGTGCCGATGAGATCGTGGCGACACTGAAATAACCATGCGAGCGCACAATGAGCCACAATAGCTTCGGACGTTTGTTGCGACTCACCACGTTCGGAGAGAGCCACGGCACCGCCATCGGAGGCGTGCTCGACGGCATGCCCGCCGGCATCATCCTCGACATAAACGAGGTGCAAAAAGAGCTGGATCGTCGGAAACCGGGGCAATCGAAATTCACCACCCAACGCCGCGAGACCGATAAGGTCGAGATACTTTCGGGCGTCCTTTGGCCCAACGATAACCATAGTAAGGCGGAAACAACCGGCACGTCGATCGGCTTCATCATCTGGAATATCGATCAGAAGTCACAAGACTACAGCGACATCGCCGAGAAGTTTCGTCCCGGCCACGCCGACCTTGCCTACCTGATGAAATATGGGGTGCGCGATCACCGCGGCGGCGGGCGAGCATCCGCACGCGAAACCGCGATCCGAGTCGCGGCAGGGGCGATGGCACGCCAAGCCCTCGATGCCACTTGTCGCCGCTATGGCACCGAACCTGTAGAAGTCCGCGCGGGTGTAGTTGCCGTTGCCGGTGACGCATGGAATGCCGATAGGGACGGCTGGCCCGATTGGGAGCAAGTCTATCACAACCCGCTCTATGCCCCGTTTGCAACGACGACAGACATCTATCAACGGTGGGAAGCCACGATTGATGAGGCGCGCCGCGCTGGGGATTCATGCGGCGCAGCCGTGCGGTGCTTTGCGCTTAACGTTTGGCCGGGGTTGGGGGCTCCTGTCTATGCCAAGCTCGACGCCGACCTTGCCGCTGCCATGATGAGCATCAATGCGGTGAAGGCAATTGAAATCGGCGAAGGCGTGCACGCAGGCAACCTCAGGGGAAGTGACAACGCCGATCAGATGACCATGCGAGGTGACACTCTCATCCATGCGACGAACCATGCAGGGGGTGTCTTGGGCGGGATCTCTACCGGTGCCCCGATCGATGTGAAGGTGACCTTCAAGCCGACCAGCTCGATTCTGACTTCGACAGATTCAATTGCTCGGGCAACACTGGAAGACGCCGCGTCTCGTTCGGACGACGATTCTCGTTTGGACGTCGAGACCTATTCTATCGCTCATATCGTGAGTCGATCGTTCGACGGTATCCCCAGCCAAGGGATGCCGATCGATCCGATCACCGCGCAAAAACTGGGCACCTCAGAATTTTACCCTACAACCGTGGAGACCAAAGGACGCCACGATCCATGCGTCGGGTTGCGCGCGGTGCCGGTGGTCGAAGCCATGATGTGCTTGGTGCTGCTCGACCACCTGCTGATGCATATCGGGTCGAGTGGGGGCACCCCCCCGCAGTCGTCCGCACTGTGAGCCCTGCGCTGTGATTCTCCGCGCTGTGCGCCGCCGCGTTGTAATTCCTCGCACTGTGCCCCCCGTGTGGTGATTCTCCGCACTGTGCGCCCTGCGCTGTGATTCTTCGCACTGTGCGCCCCGTGTGGTGATTCTCCGCCCTGCTCCTTCGCACCCCCTGCACTCCCCCCGTGACCCTCCAAACCTGAAGAGGTTGTATCCCGTTGGGCAAAAAGGCTTTCTCCCCCTCAGCGTTGCTGACCTACGGGCTGGCACTCGTGATGTGCATCGTCGCCGGGTGCGGGGTGCTGGGCGTGTTTCTGCCCGCGACGGGCTACCATCCCGGGCTGAGCATGCAATTGCCCTCGGTCTACACCGCCGCCGGGCACCTGCTGCCGAGCTTTCTTACCCCCGTCCATGCGGTGATGGTCTCCCCCGCCTTGGCAACCAGTGTCGGGAAAGCCGTGCTGATCGGCACGATGGCAACCGCCTTCTCGCTGTTGCTGACCTTCATGATGCTGGCCTACCTGCACCGCCAAATGTACGCCGTGCAAGTGATCCTCTCCCCCGTGCTCGCCATGCCGCACGTGGCGATTGCCGCTGGGTTGGTGTTCTTGTTCTCCCCGTCGGGATGGGCTGCCCGTGTTACCGAAGCCCTGCTGGGCACCGCAACCGTGTCCCCCCTACGCGAAATGATCCAAGCCCTTTGGGTGTCACCCGACCCATGGGGCATTACCGCCATCTTGGTGCTGATCATCAAAGAAACCGCCTTCTTGCTGTTCGTCGCCCTCGCCGCCGTGAATCGACCGCAAATGAAGCGGCAAGAACAGATCGCCTTGACGCTGGGCTATCCAGCATCGAGCGTGTTCTGGCGGGTGCTCGCCCCCGAATTATATGCCAAGCTCCGACTGGGGGTCATTGCGGTGCTCTGCTATGGGGTGTCGCAGGTCGAGGTGAATGCGGTCGCCTCGACCAGTCTGCCGCCTACCCTCGGCGTGCGGGTGCTGCAGTGGTACGACGACCCCGACTTGCTGAATCAATATGTCGCGGCTGCCGCAGCTGCCCTGCAGGTGTTTGTCGTCGCCTGCGTGGTGAGTGCCTGGATTGTTGCGGGCAAGATCGTCCGAATTGGGCATCGGTTTTGGTCGGTCTCCGTGCCGCAGCTGGGGCGCGAATCCCACCACGTGCGGCACGTTCCCGCCCTCATGCATCTTCGCCCTTTCCGCCGAGTCCCGCATATCCGGCGGCACTACCGCAACCTTATCAGTCGCGCCCTGAGGTTTGTCACCGAGACCATCCCAATCTGGGGATCGCGCGTCACCTTCGGCGTGCTGGTCACCCTCGCCGTGATGAGCAGTGTCGGGATGGCGATCTGGTCAATATCAGGACGGTGGTCATATCCGTCGGTTGCGCCGACCCTCTACTCGGCAAAGTACTGGCAGAAAGCCGAAATATGGCTGGTGGCGTTCAATAC
>JAHZLG010000012.1 GCA_022599995.1 Alphaproteobacteria bacterium
CCGATATTCTGGACGCCACCATCGAAGAAGGGTGCGAGCTGTTCGAGTCGGTGCGGTCTATTGCCTCGAAGCTGAATACCCTGAATCGGGTCGGGTTAGGGTATGTGAAAATCGGCCAGTCGGCGACAACCCTGTCGGGGGGCGAGGCCCAGCGGATCAAATTGTCTAAAGAGCTTTCCCGTGTGTCGACCTCTAAAACCATCTACATCCTTGATGAACCTACCACAGGGCTACACTTCCACGACATTGCCCGCCTGATGGAGATTCTCCAGTCACTTGTCGAACAGGGCAACACGGTGCTGATCATCGAGCACAACCTCGACGTGATCAAATGCAGCGACTGGGTGATCGACATTGGCCCCGAAGGGGGCAATGGAGGTGGACAAATTATCGGTGTCGGAACCCCGGAAACGATCGCGGCACTGCCGCATAGCTACACGGGGCAATTTCTTGCTGCGGCATTGGAACAACGAAAGGCATCGTGAACGGGCGAATCTTCCTGGCCAATGCCCCTCACCCTGTGGGAGACCATCGAGCCCATAGCCCGTTCGTGTCCCTTCGTCGACATCCGTGTGCCTTCGTCGACATCCGTGTGCCTTCGTCGACATCCGTGTGCCTTCGTCGACATCCGTGTGCCGCTAAAACCATCCGTGCGCCCTGCAGGATGATGCGCGATTCTATCTGCCTAAACCAAGGAAACTGAAATGAAAGCACGTCTCGTCTTCGCAGGCCTCGGTTGTCTGTTACTCGTGGCAAGCGGGTGCTTTCGCCCCGACAACCAAACGGTGCCCGAGGAAGAGCACCCCCTGAAACTCGTTGCTGGGAATCAACAACTCATCATCGGCAAGGCTTTTGTGGTTGATGGAGACTCGCTCCGTGTCAGACGTACCGAGATAAGGCTGTGGGGACTAGATGCCCCCGAATGGCACCAAAACTGCCTGACCAAGACCGATGAAATATACCGCTGCGGAGTTGAGGCAAAAGAAGCAATGATCGATATTTTGCGCAAAGACGATTTTGCGGTTTCGTGCCAAGCCGTGCAAGGGGCAAAGGACTATTATGGACGGGTGCTTGCTTACTGCGAGTCCGCGGGGAAAGACATTGTGGCACTGATGATCGAAGCAGGATGGGCTGTCCGTTATGAGCAACGCGACCCCCCGCGCACCGACCTGTATGACCACTATGGCAAGCTGCGCGATGCGGCGCGGGCCGGGCGATTCGGCGTTTGGCAAGGTTGCTTTACCGAGCCGCGTAAATGGCGGCGAGACACAAGAGAGTGCCCCGGCAAGATATAGGTTCGCGGCCGATTCTCGGATGTGCGCGCTCGGTGGCCCCGCTATCCTGTAGGCACCCGTACGCCCGTGGATACCTCGTACGCCTGTGGATACCCGTACGCCCGTGGATACCCCGTACGCCTGTGGATACCCGTACCCCAGCCCTGATCCCCTTCGAAGAATCCGACCGAGATGCCACCGATGACACGGATTGTCGCAATCGAAAGCTCGTGTGATGAAACCGCCTTCGCCCTTGCCACCCCCGAGGGAGTGGTTGCCCATACGGTTTACTCGCAGATTGCCACCCATCAGAAATACGGGGGTGTCATCCCTGAGGTCGCCGCACGCATGCACCTCGAGAAATTACCCCTGCTGTATGAAGAAACTATCAAGCCGCTCGTGGATAAGGTGCCGCCAACCCACATCGCGGTCACGATTGGCCCCGGCCTCGTCGGAGGATTGCTGACCGGGATGGCATTTGCCGAAGGGTTAAGCCTCGGGTTCCACGTGCCGGTGATCGGCATCAACCACCTTGAAGGGCACGCCCTGTCGCCAATGTTGCGCAATGGCACCGATCACGCCTTTGTCCCCAACGATCAAGAAGAGAGCACTTTCCCCTACCTGCTGGTGCTGGTCTCAGGTGGGCATTGCGCCTTCATCGACGTCGCCCGGGTCGGCAAGTACACCATGATCGCCCAAACAAGAGACGACGCCATCGGCGAAGCCTTCGACAAAACAGCCCGACTCATCGGACTGCCCTATCCGGGTGGCCCCGCAATCCAACAGGTGACGCAACACCTGAGCCCGGCACAACGCACCCGGGCGATCGAACGGTTTCCATTGCCCGAGCCGATGGCGCACGTTGCCTCGGCCGAGATGTCGTTCTCGGGATTTAAGTCCGCAGTGCAACGGTTGATCATGCAAAATAACTGGCGATTCGATGAAGAGGCGTGCGAAGCCGATCCCTCTCGACGCGAGCTGCAGACCATGCTTGCCGCCTCCATCGAGCACCACCTCGTGTCGAGCTTGGTGAACAAGGTAAGGCGAGCCAGCACAATATGGCGGGCAACCTATCCTTCGCAGCCATTGAAAGTGGTGATAGCCGGAGGAGTCGGCGCAAACGCATACCTACGCACCTGCATGGCAACATGGGCAGAGACACTCGAGGCAACCGTCACCTTCGCCCCACTGGCACTGTGCACCGATAATGCGGCGATGATCGCATGGGCGGCAGTGTGCCGTGTCGAAGCGGGATTGCCGCTGAATGCCCCGCTCCGTGTGCGACCACGGTGGCCCATCGAACAGTGCTAGATCGAACAGTGCTAGGCAAAACCAACCCCCCGAAGTTGCCCCCCCAAGCGAAACTGCACACGTGCCCTTGATATTAGGGGATGCTACTGCTATAAACGGCGTTCCAACGGTGTGGCACCAATGTGTGCTGTGCCCCCCCGGTCTACCCGACCGCAAGTGACCCTCCTTACCGCTCGTCTACAGCCAGCATAATGCCTAAAATTAAGACCCACTCGTCTTCCAAGAAGCGATTCAAAATCACCGGAACCGGTAAAGTACGCTTCTACTCGGCCTACCTGCGCCACAATACCTCGGCACGTCCGATGGATATGAAACGAG
>JAHZLG010000170.1 GCA_022599995.1 Alphaproteobacteria bacterium
GACCAACCCGCGCGATGAGGGAACGAATGCCGCCACGCGTCAGGCATCGCACTTCAAGCAAGAAACTGGAGAAAGAAAACATCATGATTTTCCTAAGAGGGGAAGGCTGTGTGAACCGCTTCGATGACCCGGCTCATCTGGGCATCGGACAAGTAGGGATGAAAGGGAAGTGACAACACCGTTTCGGTGCAGTGTCTCGCCACCGAAATATCAGCGGAGGGAAATTTGGCGTACGCCTTTTGATCGGCTAAGGCAATAGGGTAATAAATCTGTGTGGGAATATTTCGCGCCGCACAGATAGCGCGCAGATGCTCACGCGCCGCTTGCGAGTCGCAACGGACGGTGTACTGTGCCCACGCCTGCTCGATAGTTGCCGAATGAACCGGGGTTTGGATAACCCCTGCCAATGCTGCGGTGTATGCCGAGGCGATCCGATCCCGCGCCGCAAGTTCATCATCGAAATATCGGAGCTTTACCCCAAGCACCGCAGCCTGAATGGTGTCGATCCGGCCCGTGATGCCGATACGATCGTTTTCGTAGCGGCTTAGCTCCCCGTGCTGGCGGATGGAACGAAGGATGGCGGCATAGGCCTCGTCATTGGTAAAAACAGCCCCTCCATCACCGTAGCAGCCTAGGGGTTTGGCAGGATAAAACGAGGTAGCCGCCGCCTTGCCGAAGCCCCCTAGGGGCACACCGTCGAGCTTGCTGCCGAAAGCCTGCGCCATATCGTCGAGCACAAACAATCGATGTTGTGCCGCCACCTCCGCAATGGCGTGATGGGGAGCTGGCAATCCGAACAGGTCGACCGCAATTACCCCGCGCGGGGTGAGTCCCGCAGATTTGGCGTGGGCGATAGCTGCTTCGAGGGTCTCTGGGGTGAGGTTGTAGGTCTCAGCATCGATGTCGGCAAAGACGGGCGTTGCCCCGGCCAGCACTACGGCCTCGGCCGTGGCAACGAAGGTGAAGGCGGGGACAATGACCGCATCGCGTGGCCCGAGCTCTTCTGCCATCAAGACCATCAACAACGCATCGGTGCCCGAGGAACAGGCGATGCACGCCTGCACATTCGCGCGCGCGGCGAGGGCGGCTTCGAGGGCGTGCACCTCCTTCCCGTGGAGGTAACCCCCGTGATCAAGCACCCCCGCGATGGCGGCATCGAGCTCCGCGCGCATCACGGATTGCTGTGCCTTGAGGTCGATAAAAGCGATGGGGGCATGGGATTGGTCTGTCATGGTCCCGCATCATAAAATCCCCCCGATTCCATCACAAGAGAAATGCCTTCGTCCCAAGCGGCATGAGCCGATACGGGGAGTCAACAAATGTTACCGCGTGTTGCACGACCTGCTGACTGCCTATCGCATCGAGTCATATCCTTTTCTTCGATCAAATTCGATCTTCTTCGTGCCGTCATCGAGCTGGCATTTGCCCGTATCGGTGACGCGACCGATTTCCGTGAGCCGTCCTGTCCAGCCGCGTGCGGCGAGGAGGGAACCCAGCTCCATCTCGGCGGGCGCAGCGATCAGCAATTCATAGTCGCCACCGCCGAAGAGCATGGCATTCATGATGGCGTCGTGCTCGCCGCGCGAGCACTGATCGGCGGGGGGCAGCAACGTCGACCATGGTAACTGTGACTGAACGATATCGCACCCGAATGGTGTCACCGATTGCACGAGCTTGGCAACATCGATCATCAACCCATCGGACAGATCGATCACGCCAGCATGCGGGCATAGGTCGGCGAGGTGTTGCCCGAGGGCTAATTGGGGTTCGGGTGCCCAGAAGCGTGCCTCCAATTGCGCGCGCTGTTCGGGAGTGCAACGATCGACCCATGATGGCAAAGATGAAGGGCGTGCCTTCTTGATCTTCCGCCACAGGGCACTTTCTCCTAGGCCGAAGGACACCCACAGGCGATCGACCCATGATGGCGAAGGTGAAGAGTGTGCCTTCCTGATCTCCCGCCACAGGGCACGATCTCCTAGGCCGCCGGACACCCAGAGGCGATCGCCGCCGCGCACATTTTGCCGTGCGAGGGGAAATTCCGGCGACGAAGAAGTCGGGCGAAGAGCCTCATCAGTTATTGCATCGGTCGATGCAGGGGCAGCAGCTGTGACGCCATTGCCCGCATGGGCAGAGGGCGACGCCAGCGTAACGATGCCAAATAAGGTGGCGATAAGCACGAATGGGAGTGCGGGGTCGTTTTCCTTGCCTGCCTTGGTGCTCGCCGTGGCCGAGGACGTGCTGTCGATTTTGCTTGTATCGCCGCCGACCAAGACCAGCCCGAAATCGGTGCATTCCTTTTTCACTGCGTCGATGATTTGAACGGCAGGGTCTTTATGGAAATGAGTGCGGGTCATCGCGAGATTCAGCGTCAACCCGAAGGGGACACCGCCGCCGGCGGCAATATCAGACAAATTACGCCGAATGAGCAATGGCACCGCTTGCGCGGGGGTCGTCCCCAGTGGCAAGTGCCGCCCTTCGATCACCATATCGGTGGTGACGATCCAACGCTCTCCCGGTCGCAAGGAAGGAAGTTCGCCCACATCATCGGCAAGGCCGCGTGACGCAGGGTGTTGCGCGAGGGGGGCGATCAACTGCATCCAGGCAGGTTCGCTGATAGGCTGCGATGAAGACGGCATGATGGATACGTGTCTCGGTGGGGGGAGGACTAAGAGAAGAAGACAGACAGGACAAACAGAGGACTCGCCAATACCCTACAGGCAACAGAGTCACCGGGAAATAGGCCAAATTGACGAAAAAAGCCTTTCCCCATACCATCATACCATACTCACCACGAAGAGGACGTGCCTGCCAAGGTCGAGTGCTCCTCGTCGCTTCGCGTGACCTTTGTCGCTTCACGTGACTTTTGTCGCTTCGCGTGACCTTTGTCGCTTCACGCGACCTTTGTCGTTTCACGCGACCTTCGTTGCCTCAGATGACCCCCGTCGCCCCTGATAACCCTCTTTATGCCACGCTCTTTTACGAAAGCCTTTTTGCCACATGGATCATGACCTTCAACGAGCCCTTGGTCGGATAGAAGGGCAGCTCACTGTGATCGAACGCGGGATCAACGAAAACACCCGCAACATTACGGCACTCGATACCCGGCTGCGCCACGTCGAAGCCACCGCAGCCCGCAACGGAGCACTTTTGGGCACGGCGGCAGGCATTTTCAGTGCACTGGTCTCACTGGGGCTGCAGTCAAAACTAGGGGTATAGCAGGGGCAATATCGTTTTCGGTTAGCCTTGGTCATCTTGGTTGCCTTGGTCCCCTTGGTTGCCTTGGTTTCCTTGGTTTCCTTGGTTTCCTTGATCATCCGCGTTGTCCAGTTGTTGCTTTGTTTTCTCCTTGTTCCTTGCTTGCTTTCCAGCGTCTCCCTTTGGTCTGGTCAGCTTTTCCCCTGCATTCCCCGCTATGCCCTTGTCCAAACGAAACC
>JAHZLG010000171.1 GCA_022599995.1 Alphaproteobacteria bacterium
ACAACGCATTGGAGGAGCGGGCGACCTCCGAGATCAAGCTTATCGAAACGAATAGTATCATCAATGATGAATTCGAGAAAATGTCCGTCATTCACGAGCGACATCAAACCCATCTTCGCAGCTTACACGAAAGCATCAGCACCGAGCAGGCGACATGGGAGACCCTCATCGAACGTTGCACTACCACCAATGACAGCGTGGCAACCCTGACAAACAAACAAGAAGCGATCATTACCCAGCTTGACAGTGCCGAATCTACCCTGATCCCAAGCCTTGAACAAAGCCTGAAAGGGTTCGAGACCACTCTGAAGGATGTGGTGAACAAGGGCAACACGTCCGTCAGCCAATTGTTTCATACGAATGTCGACTTGGTGAATGAATTAGGGACGAAAACAGAGACCACCCTCAGCACCCTCCGCCAGAGCGTGTCGAGTGCGCTCGAAGGTGAGGCGCATCACCTCGCCGAATTGCACGCCAGAAGCGAAACATTCTGCAAAGATTTTGCCGGGCATGCCGACCAAATGGAAATGAAGGGCAAGGCATTGGAACGCTACCTTGAGCAGTGGGAAAAACGGCTTGAGGTATTGCTAACCCGCGACTCGGTTGCCACGAACAGCGTGCGGAATCAGGCGCGGCGCATGGATGATGCCCTTGAATTGGCCAACACCTCGGTGGGGCTTGTCAGCAGTCGTTGCGATGAAATTGTGACCCATATCGAGAAAGTGTCGCAAACCCTCAACGAGAACAGCACGCATATCGGGACAATGCTCACGGAGGACACGAAAATGTTCTCCGGGTTGGAAGATCGCGCATCGAGTCTGCACACGAATATCACGGGTGTGGCGACCTCTTTGGAGCAACTCTCCGGGACAGTCGCCGGGCGGTTGCGCGAATTAGCCGAGCTTTCCAAAAATCACCTGGAACAACTCGACACCTATGACGCCACCATTCACGCCAAAGCCGAGCGACTTGCCGAAAGTGGACAGCAAGCTTCGCTGGTTCTCCATCAGTGGCAAGGCAATGTCGACGGGATGAATGCCACCATGTCCGCAGGAATGAAAAGCGTGGCGGATACTGTGGGGCAATGGGAGCAGTCCTTGAAACACTACGGGGGCGAAGCCGATCAGTGGACGAACACCATCGAGAAAGTCACCGCAAGTGCTTTCGAAGCCGCCACCCGTCTGCAACGGGAGGACGATGTGTTCCGCCGCCGCGGGTTCCTGCAGCGGACGCGACTGATTCTGCAAAATCTCAATGGGGTAAGCGTCGACCTGTTTCGGCTTGTCTTGTCCGAGTGGAATGAGGATATGCTGAAACAGTACATGCGAGGCGATAGGACGGTCTTCACGCGCATGCTTGCCAAGAGCAAGGCTAAGGATTTCGTTGCCCTCGCACGCAAGCGCGTGGCGGATGATTCTGAAATCCGTGCCATGGCGCTCGATTACATTGATCAATTCCGCTCGGTGATGAGCGAGGCCGAAACAGTCGATCCGCAAGGGTTGCTCCCCACGGCTTTGATGACCGCGGATGTAGGCCGCCTATTCGTGTTGCTGGAGCAAGTCACCGAGAATTTGCCACAGCCCGCGATTATCGCCGAATAGGCGATCGCTGAACAGGTTATCGCCGAATAGGGTATCGCCGAATAGACTGCCGCTGAATAGGTTATCGCTGAATAGGGTATCGCTGAACAGGTTATCGCTGAATAGGGTATCGCTGAATAGGCGATCGCCGAATAGGGTATCGCCGAATAGGCTGCCGCTGAATAGGGTATCGCTGAATAGGCTATCGCCCGCTAGAGACGGGGTGCAGTAGCCAAGAATTGATCTTCCTCGTTTGCGCGAGGAGATACGTCGCATGACACGCCTCTCGTGGGCGCGATTTTCTGAGTCCATGCACTCATCTGTGGCAAATCAGCTGTCTCGCTTGTTCCTTATGATGGTTCTCAATTCGCATCGGATGGCGCGGACGCATCGGATGGCGCGGACGCATCGGATGGCGCGGACGCATCTGATGGCGCGGACGCATCTGATGGCGCGGACGCATCGGGATAAAAATTTTGCGTACCGCCGCGGCGGAGGGGTACACCCGCCGGGGGGAGAGTTGGCGTGCCCCCGCCGGGGGGAGAGTTGGCGTGCCCCCGCCGGGGTGGGGTGGGGTGGGGTGGGGTGGGGTGGGGTGGGGTGGGGGGGTGAGCCCCCCCCCTAGCTAATGCGGCCAAGAATATCCATGACCTCGGCGTGGCCAACAAGCGATGGGTCGTCGCGCAATTGCTGCACCACTCCAAGCAGGGTCGCGCGTTGCGCGTCCAACAAGAGGTGTTGACGCCCAAACGAAGTCGCCAACCGAGCCGCTAACTGGGGATTGTGCGCAGCAACCGCACGGACCTTCTGCTCGAGGAATCGGTAGCCAGACCCGTCCTCCGCATGAAAGTGCAGCAGGTTACCCTCGGCGAATCCGCGCACGACGGCATAGACTCGATTGGGATTCAACAGGTCAAAGTCTGGTCGAGCGGTGAGTTGCTCCAGCCGTGCGATCACCTTGCCCGGAAGCACGGGATACGGCGACCGGGCGAGCAAGCCAAACCATTTGTCAAGACAACGGGGGACACTGCCAAACCGATCAAGGAAGTCGGCAAAAACGGCACTGTTCATCGCATCGCATCGCACACAGCTCATGGCGGCAAGACGATCCGTCATGGTTTTGCCGATTGCATAGGCACGGGCTGCTAACTGGTCGTCCTGCTCGACCGCACAGGCATAGCGCAGAGCAACAGCTGACAGGGCGCGCATCGCACTACTCGGCGCGTCGAATCCTCCCGTCTGCTGCTGTTGCCTCGATTCAAAGGTGCTGATCCAGTTGGATTGCAGTGCCAGACCAATGCCTTGCTCAAGGGCGGCCATCCCATGCCATAATTTCACGACATCGTGCCGTCCGAGATCGAGCGCATCCATCGAAGGCAGTTGGCAAATTGCCGCCTTTGCGTCATCGTCCAGCGTGTCGTGGTGCAACACCCGCCGCAATGCCGCGACCAGAGCATGACTGATCCCTGTGTGCGCCTCTAGGTCATCGGAGAGCCACGCCCGAGCGTAGGCCTGCACCACGGCATCGCGTGCGACAACCAAAATGATGGGGTCATCGTCATACTGCAGTCGAAAGAGCGGCAGATGAACGTCACAGTCGTCCACACCTAACTGCGCATCCTGCGGGGGAACAGGGGTCTTGGCAGTCGGCAGCGGCTCCAAGGCGGCAACCTGTGTCGCGTGGATGGGAGCCGAAAACCATCGATTCAACGATACCACAACCTTGGGTATCGATGCCCGCGTCGGTTCTCGCCCAGACGAGGCTAAAGGTTGGTGCTTTGCCCCACCCCCGCCGCGCAGCCGAATGTGCCACGACTGCTGCCAGTCATGGAGCACAAAAAGCCACTCTTCCCGACTCCCGATCATTCTCTGATGCGGCTGGAAATTGGCATTTTTGGTTGGTGCGCAGCTAGCTTCTGTCACCTCCCACTTTGTGCCGCTATCCTTATCATAAAATGCCAGCAGTTGCGGGATTACCAATGACTCGGGGGTGGCGGGGTGCGTGGTCGTCAGGGTTGGGGGGAGCTGCCGCAAGGTAAGCACGACACGCAATTCGTCGTCCTCTTCCGCTTTGTCCCCGGCTTGTTCCCCCTGTGGCATCACCTGCACCGAGGCGAGCACGCGCGGGGTGCCTACTTGCCTGTACCACCGCGCAAATTGCATCAGGTCGCGGCTGTTTGCCGAGGCGTGGGCATCGAGAAAATCTTCACAGGTCACCGCCTTGCCGTCATAGCGCGCAAAGTAGGTATCCATGCCTTTGCCGAAGCCCTCTTTGCCCAGAATCAGGGAGAGCATACGGATCACCTCGGCCCCCTTCTCGTAGACGGTAACCGTGTACAGGTTATCGATGCGCGCGAATTGGGTCGGCCGAACGGGGTGGGCTAGCGGGCTCGCGTCTTCGGGGAATTGGTGTGCCCGCATCAGCTGAGCTTCACCGAGTCGGCTCGTCTCAGCGTTGTGCATCGTTTGCATATAATGTTGCTCGCGATACACCGTCAGCCCTTCCTTAAGGCTTAGCTGGAGCCAATCGCGCAGGGTGATGCGGTTGCCTGTCCAATTATGGAAGTACTCGTGGGCGATCACCGATTCGACATTTTGCAGGTCGCGGTCGGTTGCGGTCTCGGAGCTGATCAGGACATAGGGGGCATTGAACACATTGAGCCCCTTGTTTTCCATGGCCCCGGCATTGAAGTCGTTCACCGCCACAATCGAGCAACGGTCGTGGTCGAAGCACCGCCCATAGTATTGTTCGT
>JAHZLG010000172.1 GCA_022599995.1 Alphaproteobacteria bacterium
CCGAGGTCACCGTCGAAGCCAATGCCCGCGCTGCGGCAGTGTTTGACCTTCTGCGCACCTACTGCCAACAGACCGACTCTCCTATGCAGGTAGGGAATAGTCTCGTCAATGAGCCCCTGCTTATGATCGCGATTGCCTGCATGGCGTTGCCGTTTTCCTCGCGTGATAAGCAGATCATCCTCGAGGCATCTGATCTCTCGACGCGGTTGGCGATGCTCGAATCGTTGCTCGAGGCCACTATGCAGCAGCCCATCCCTGCGACGACGGCCCCCGTTCAGTAGCACCGTTTTTCTTTCTCCGATCTCCCGTTCAGCACTCCATGGATTTCACCTCAACCCGTTCTTCTGATCGATACGGCTTTGCCGATATTGCCATGCTCGCCTTGGCGGGTGGCGGCGGCTTGACGGTGCCGGTGGTATGGCCCACCTTGCCGGATGCGCTTCTTGCCCCTTCTGGTGATGCGGGTAATGCGGGTGATGCGGGTGCTTCGACCTACACCGCCACAGGTGCTGCCATCAGCAGCCTGTTTGCCGATGGGACACCCTATGCTGGTCTTCAGCCGGCGATGTGGCAGGATTATGCCTTGATGTTCCCGGCAGAGCCTGCGCCATTGCGTACCCTCGATGAGGGCTTGCACGTCTTAGAGCTGTTCCACGGCCCCACCCTGTCCTTCAAGGACTACGCCCTTCAGTGGGTCGGTCGGATGATTGACGCATTGCTGGTTGCCTCGGCGCAGTCTCGCACCATCCTCACAGCGACTTCGGGGGATACTGGGGCAGCGGCACTGGCGGCAGTGCTCGGACGCCGCAATATGCGATGCATTGTGCTCCACCCGGCGGGGCGGATTTCAGAGGTACAACGCCGCCAAATGACGACCCTGCAAGCGGACAATGTCCACAACATTGCCATCGAAGGAAATTTCGACGACTGCCAACGCATTGTGAAAACCCTGTTCGAGCAACAAGCTTTCGATGGGGCGTTACTGGCGATGAATTCGATCAATTTCCTGCGGATCATTGGGCAGATTGTCTACTACGTTGATCTTGCTCGCCGGTTTCATGGCGATCGTCCGGTCGATGTGATTGTTCCCACGGGGAATTTTGGCAATGTTTACTCGGCGTGGGCGGCGAAGCAGCTTGGGGCTCGGTTGGGGCAGTTAGCGGTGGCCAGCAACGGCAATGATGCGGTGGTGCAGTATTTTCATGCGAACCGCTTGCGTTTGACTGACACGCAAGCGACGCTTGCCCCTGCCATGGACGTTCAAATTCCAAGCAATCTCGAACGCTATGTTTATGCGACCACCGATGCCGCAGAAACCAATCGCCTGTATCGAACGATGCAGGAAGGTGCCGTGGCGCATACGGCACCATTGCCGTCCACTATTGCCGAAGGATGGACGGCTGCAGCATTTTCCGACGATGCCATTGTAGAGCACATGCGGCGGTCGGCGTCGCAATACGGTTATCCGATTGATCCACACACAGCGACTGCCATGGGATTGGCGGCAGCGAGGCACCCCGACCACGAAACCGTTGTGATATCGACCGCCCATCGCGCAAAATTTCCCGAGGCGTGCACCCGTGCCTACGGGCAGGCGGTGCATTTGCCCGCGACGGAGGCACTGCAGGATTTGGACGAGCAATATGTCACGTTGCCCGCTTCCGTGGACACGGTCCGCGATCATTTGTCGTCAAATTTTCTCTAAGCCGCTTGATCGTCTTTCTGCGAGATTGCTCTGTGAAGCCCATTGCCCTTTTCCCTCTTCCTTCGGTGGTTCTTCAGCCGCAAGGATTGCTTCCCGTGCACTTCTTCGAGCCCGACAAGGTAGCCTTGTTGAAGGACTCGCTAGCCTCGGGGCGCGAGATTGGGTTTGCCTTGATGTACGATCCGGAGGCCGCGCATTATCATCCCGATGATGATCCGGATGATTCGGATGATGATGAGTGCAATGATGCGCTGGGTGTCCGGGCATCTGCTTTCGATGCAGCCACCGACCGGGGGACAAGCAGCGGAGGGGACGCAGGGGGCGCAGGGGATAGAGGGGATAGCAACACTGAGCGGGAGTCATTGCCCCGGTCGGCTCTTGAATCAGACACGATTGAACTACCCGCTATGCCGAAGAAGGTGGCGAGCGATGGGGAGAAAGTTGGGGAGAAAACTGGGGAGGATGACGCGCTAAAACAGCGGGTGTATCGGACTGGGTGTATCGGTGGGATCATCCGCTTCGACGATCAAGGAGATGACTATTACGTTGCCCATTTACGCGGCAAGCAACGTTTTCGCATCGAGGGATTTCTAGAAACTGATCTGCCTTATATCACTGCGCTCGTCTCGGATGATGCCTATCAGATTGACCAGCTGCCGCAAATAGACTGGGTTGTCGATGGGGCACTGGTTGATCGCGTTGTGAATTGTTTTGCTTCCTTCTGCCAGCTCGTGGACATTGAGCTCGCCTTCCACGATAATTTCCATGAGAATCCACTGTTGATCATTGCCTTAGCGTGCATGATCTGTCCTTTTTCTGACCTCGACAAGTACTGCGTTTTGACCACCTTATCGGTGCGCGATCGGTTGTTGATGCTTGAGGCAATGCTGGAAATGTTGGTCATGCGCCATACTGCGTCTGACATTCCGCTCCAGTAGTATCTACTCCGACAGTGCCTGCTCCAGTAGTGGCCGCTCCGACAGTGCCTGCTCCAGTAGTATCCCCTCCGAGAGTGCCTGCTCCAGTAGTATCCGCTCCGACAGTGCCTGCTCCAGTAGTGGCCGCTCCGACAGTGCCCCTGCTCCGGTAGTAGCCGCTCCGGCAGTGCTTGCTCCAGCAGTAGCCGCTCCGACAGTGCTCGATCCAGTACTATCCGCTCCGACAGTGCCTGCTCCAGTAGTACCTGCTCCGACAGTGCCTGCTCCAGTAGTACCTGCTCCGACAGTGCCTGCTCCAGTAGTATCTGCTCCGACAGTGCCCGCTCCAGTACTATCCGCTCCGACAGGGCCTGCTCAAGTAGTATCCCCTCCGACAGTGCCTGCTCCAGCAGTATCCGCTCCGACAGTGCCTGCTCCAGTAGTGGCCGCTCCGACAGTGCCCCTGCTCCGGTAGTAGCCGCTCCGGCAGTGCTTGCTCCAGTAGTAGCCGCTCCGACAGTGCCTGCTCAAGTAGTAGCCGCTCCGGAAGTGCTTGCTCCAGTAGTAGCCGCTCCGACAGTGCCTGCTCCAGCAGTAGCCGCTCCGACAGTGCCTGCTCCACTAGTATCCCCTCCAAGAGTGCCTGCTCCAGCAGTATCCGCTCCGACAGTGCCTGCTCCAGTAGTGGCCGCTCCGACAGTGCCTGCTCAAGTAGTGGCCGCTCCGACAGTGCTTGCTCCAGTAGTAGCCGCTCCGACAGTGCCTGCTCCGGTAGTAGCCGCACCGACAGTGCCCTGGTCAGTAATTCCTATCGAAGGACTCTGTGCTTGCGCAGCGTCTAAAACCTTGTCGGCGGCGCAGCGCGTTCAATCACCCCCGTCGACGTCACCTGATAGAGCCCTACCGCAAATTCAACGGCACCCGTCTTGGTCAGGCGAAAGCGTCCGATTGCCCCCTGGTAGCCCTTGGATTTCTCAAGGGATTTCACGGAGAGATTGCCTTTTTTGTCGGCACTTTGGATCACCGCACCCACCGCGCTCTGCAGTTTCAGGGCGAGCAGTGGAGGAACGCCTCCGTAAACACGGGCATATTCCTTCTGCGCCATCCGAACATCAGGAAGCGAGTGCGCCATGAAGCGAGCCCCAATGAGCGACCGATCACGGTGCAGGTTTTTGAAGTCAGTCCACCGCGTGTGCCCATAGAACCGGTATTGCGGTTGGTTTATGTCGTAGAAATTCAGCAATCCTGTGATTGTTTGCAGGTTTTGCTGTCGGTTGATGGGAAGAATCACCCCTTTGAACGGGGCTTCTCCGGCACTGGTTTCTTCGGTGACCTTCTCGATCTCGGCAAGCAGCCTTTCCTCCGAGAGGTCGGACTGCAGGAGGGCATTTATTTTCCGCCGGTGATTTTCGCGTCGCAGGAAGAACAGGCTAAATTGCTTAATGGAGCTGGTAAGGTCGGCGGATTGTCCGTCATAGAAGCGCACATAGGACAGGCGTGTCCCGCCATCGGGGTGATTGACACCGGCACGGACAAGGGCAGCACCATAGGAGTCGCTCTCGGCAAGCATCGCAATGTGCCCTCCGCCTTCCCGGGCGATGAAGTCGAAGAGGGCGTTGTACTCAGCCGCCGGGGTTAAGTTGAAGGCGTAGACCCCCTGCTGTGGGGCGTCAAAGCTGTTTGAAAGCACCAGCATCGGCACACCGGCAGGGCGAGCAACCGCGGCAATGGGTTGCGTGTTGGTCGCGAGCAAGGGGCCGACAATGGCGTCTGCTCGATCGTTAATGGCTTGTTGGGCGGCACGTTGGGCGGCTTCCGGTGTTTTTCCGGTGTTGTAAAACAAGAGCACCGGTGCCAAGACGGGGTCTTTCGGCTGTTTTGCGCCCGAGGTATCAGAGACTTTTATCTTCTCCGCGTGGGCGAACAGGGCCAGGCTGGCGGCATTTTGGAGAACACGCACATAGCTGGCGAAGAGATCACCCGGCAATAGCACGGCGATGCGCAGGGCATTGTCGGCGCGCGCTTCGTCTATCACGAAGGGGGTAACCGGAGGGCTTATTTGGATGTCGCCGTAGTCTTCGGGAAAGTAGTCGAAGACTCTTTGATCGTGGGGGTCGATGACCACAAGCGTCTGTTGATCGTCATCGGAGGGGGGGGTTGGAGGGGTGGGAGGGGTTGGAGGGGTGGTTTCCTCGAGAGGTGCGCGCGCATCGCGCGCCGAAGGGGTAGGCACGGCCAACTCTAGGGTAGACTGTTGCGACTCGGCACCATCAGGGTCCTGAGACGACTGTGAGACCTCGGCAGAGCAGCTGGCAACCATCGCCACCACGAGAACGATACGTGCAACACGAAGCGCGCTGAGCACGAAATAAGGGGGTTCCGAAAATGCTTGCGTCATCAGCTTGACCACCGTGGGGGAGTGTTGTCGACTCGTTGTGACTTCACGACAAGCAACGGCACGTTCATGGCATGATGCCAGACATGGCACGATGCCAAACATGACGTGATGCCAAACATGGCACGATGCCATTCATGAGCCTACCGGCCGCTTTTTTCGCGCTCGGCCTGTTGGCGGCACGCGATGCCGTCAAGCGAGTCTAGCCCAATGCTCGAAGTGCACACAACGGACGCGGCACCGAAACATGCGCACGACAAACAGGGCAACGGCATCGTATCTTGTTGCCACGCACTGTCGGGAAGGTAACCAAAGGTAACTAGCTGCCGACCTGCGGCAACGTAGGGTTAGGCAACGTAGGGTTTGCTTGCCCGGGCATCAGCCAAGTGCGGTTGCAACATGGGCGAGACATCCATGGCATCGGTTGCGTCCAGTGCCACAATGTGTTCGCACAGCACACGACAGTGGGTGCCAACAATATCAGCAATGCCACCGCTCAAGACATACCACTGTTGTGGAGACATCGTTGCCGAAAACAACACTATCGACCCGCCGCGCAATCCTGCCGTGAGGGGCATATGGCCTTCCATCACACCGAAGTCGCCCTCAGAGCCGGGAAGAATGACCATTTCCACCTCCTGATCGACAAACGGGCCATCGGGAGTGATGATTTCAAGCCGCACCATTACGCCGCTGCCTTCATCATGGCTTCGCCTTTTGCGCGGGCTTGCTCGATGGTGCCGACCAAGTAGAAAGCCGATTCGGGCAGATCATCGTGCTTCCCATCAAGGATTTCACGGAAGCCACGCACGGTGTCTTCGATCTGGACAAATTCGCCATCGACGCCGGTAAAGACCTCTGCCACGTGGAAGGGTTGCGATAGGAAGCGTTGGATTTTCCGGGCACGTGCCACCGTGAGTTTATCGTCTTCGGAGAGCTCGTCCATGCCAAGAATAGCAATGATCTCTTGCAGCGATTTGTAGGCTTGCAACACTTCTTGCACCTGTCGTGCCGTCCTGTAGTGTTCTTCGCCGACAACACGGGGCTCAAGAATACGCGAGGTGGAGTCGAGGGGGTCAACCGCGGGATAAATCCCAATTTCGGCAATTGCCCGCGACAGCACGGTGGTGGCGTCGAGGTGGGCAAATGTAGTGGCAGGGGCTGGGTCGGTCAGGTCGTCAGCCGGGACGTAGACCGCTTGCACCGAGGTAATCGACCCTTTGGCGGTCGATGTGATGCGTTCTTGCATGGCACCCATGTCCGTGCCGAGGGTCGGCTGATAGCCCACCGCCGAGGGAATGCGGCCGAGCAGTGCCGAGACCTCAGAGCCAGCCTGCGTGAAGCGGAAGATGTTGTCGACGAAGAACAGGACGTCTTGCCCTTGCTCGTCGCGGAAGTACTCAGCTTGGGTGAGGCCGGTCAATGCCACGCGGGCACGGGCTCCCGGAGGTTCATTCATTTGTCCGAAGACAAGGGCACACTTCGAACCCTTTTCAAAGTCGATCACGCCTGAATCTTGCATTTCGTGATACAGGTCGTTGCCTTCACGTGTCCGCTCGCCGACACCCGCAAAGACGGAGTAACCACCGTGGCCTTTGGCGATGTTGTTGATCAGCTCTTGGATAATCACGGTCTTGCCAACCCCGGCACCGCCGAACAGGCCGATTTTGCCTCCGCGTGGGTAGGGAGTAAGCAGGTCGACCACCTTGATGCCGGTGACCAACTGGGTGGTTTCGGTGGACTGCTCGGAAAGCAGGGGGGCAGAGCGGTGAATCGGCATCTTCTGCGCGGTTTGCACCGGCCCCCGCTCATCGATCGGCTCGCCGAGCACGTTCATGATGCGGCCGAGTGTTTCGTCTCCGACGGGCACGCTAAGCGCGCCCCCTGTGTCAATGACAGGTTGTCCACGCCGCAACCCTTCGGTGGCATCGAGGGCGATAGTGCGGACGGTGCCCTCGCCAAGGTGTTGCGACACCTCAAGCACAAGGCGGCTTTCGGTATCCTGTACTTCAAGGGCGTTGAGAATGTGGGGTAATTCGCCATCGAACTGAACGTCGATGACCGCCCCAAGGACTTGCACAATCTTGCCGGTGGATGCAGCACTCATAAAATAAACCTAGCGACGGGGAAAGGGGTTGGGTTAGACCGCCTCGGCACCGGAGATGATTTCGATCAACTCCTTCGTGATGGCGGCTTGGCGTAATTGGTTATATTTCTGGGTGAGTTCGTCGATGAATTTGCCGGCATTGCGCGAGGCGTTGTCCATGGCGGTCATGCGGGCAGCTTGTTCGGCCGCGAAGGACTCGATGAGGCCACGATAAATTTGCACCGTTACATTGCGCGGCAGGAGCTCTTCCAGGATGGCAGACTCTTCGGGCTCGAAGGCGCGGTTGGTTTTGGGCGCACCCGCACCGCCCGTCGCCCCTGAGGCTTTGGTGGCGGAGGGGCTGGCAGCATCTACGGCTAATTCGGTCGGGCTGATGATCGGCACCAGAGGCAGAATCGTCACTTCTTGCGTCAGGGCGGACACAAAGCGGTTATAGATCAGGGTTGCCCGGCCAAATTCCCCGGACTCGATGCGCGGGAGCACCTCGTCGGCAATCATCGAGGCATGCGAGTATTTGGCACCGTTGGTGTGCAACTCTTCGAAGGACTTCAGCAACGACGTCTTGTGATTGCGCTTCGACGAGCCGGTCACCTTGCGCCCGACCGTCACCAGCCTTGCCGAGGGGTTTTGCGCCAACTCGTTGCGCATTGCCCGCAACACGTTGACATTAAACCCGCCGCAGAGACCGCGGTCGGAACCGATGACCACATAAAGGCAAGGCCCATCGCCCCCCCGCATCAAAAGCGGCGCGTGGGAGTAGAATTCCCCCGTCACCGGATTAAGGTACTGGGCACCAATGTCTGCTGTGAGGTCGTGCATCGTGCGCGCAAAGTCGCGCGTAGCTCCGGCGCGCTCTTGCGCGCGGCGGAGTTTCGCTGAGGCGACCATCTTCATCGCCGAGGTAATCCGTCGCGTCGACTTTACCGAGTCGATTCGTCCACGAAGTTCCTTAAGCCCTGCCATTAGACAAAACTCTTGC
>JAHZLG010000013.1 GCA_022599995.1 Alphaproteobacteria bacterium
CAACTCGTTTTTCTAGCATGTCGATGGCTTCACGGGTGACAAAGAGCGTATCGTGTCGAAGAATGTCATAGACATTTGCCCCCATAACCGGGAGCACGTCAATTTTGTACAGGTTGCTCGCAGCAAGGCATAGCTTCGGAAATTGCGCACGATTTTCAACGATGAACAGCGCCGAGCCGACCTCGCCAAAAAGATTAAGCTTTTCCACCAACAGTTTGGTGCGAGGGTGCTCGAGATGGCCATCGGCGAGGACAATCAGCCGTTTGGCTTGCAACTTCATCGCAAGTGCCGAGGCAAGGCCAAGACGCCGCGTCTTCTTCGGAAGAGAGAAGGCATAGCTGCGAGGGGTTGGCCCAAAGGCACGCCCGCCCCCACGGAACAGTCCGACCTTGCGGGTGCTATGACGTGCCCCCCCACTGCCTTTTTGCCGCATGATCTTGCGCGTTGATCCAGTGATTTCGGCACGATTCTTCACATCATGGGTACCCGCTCGAGCTTTGGCGCGTTGCCACCGCACGACCGAGGCCATTATGTCACGCCGTGGTTCCATGCCGAAAAGACCGTCATTCACGGTGATCTCGCCGATGGATTCGTTTTCCCATGTTACCACATCGCAAAGCATGGACTATCTCGTTGGTTAAGGTTGATGAAGAAGGGATTAGGCGGTTAGGGTCGATGCAGGGTGTGAATCTATCACAAATGCTGCAGACGCAAAGCAGGTTGCCCAATCCTATTCTTGTAATACAAAGAGGTGACACGACAAGGCAAGACGCGCCCCATCGCAATAAAAGGCAGTGATTCGTCGTTTAGCGACGTTTGATGGCATCGCTCACTTCGACAATCGTGCCGACACCGCCCGGAACAGCCCCTTTGACCAGCAGGGTGTTTGTTGTTTCGTCAATCCGAATCACCCGCAGGGATTGCTTCGTGACTCGTTTGTTGCCCATATGACCGGCCATTTTCTTGCCCTTGAACACCTTGCCGGGTTCTTGACAGTTACCGGTTGATCCGTGGCTCCGGTGCGATACCGATACCCCGTGCGTTGCGCGCAACCCTTTGAACCCGTGCCGTTTCATAACGCCAGCGAATCCCTTCCCCCGGGCAACCGAGGCGACATCGACAAAAGATGTATCGCTGAAGTGCTTGGCATCGAAGCTGGTGCCGATGGCCATGGAGTCGAGCGAATCGGACGAGACGCGAAATTCCCGCACGTAGGTGGGGGCAGCGTCGCCGTCGGCGACTTTTCCCTGCTCGGATTTGTTCGGGTGGTGTTTGTTACCCATGCCGATTTGCACGGCGGTATAGCCGTCTTTTTCCATGTTCCGATGGCCGACGACGCGGGGCGCATCGAAGGAGAGCACGGTGACCGGCACGACAGCTCCATCTTCATAGACCTGTGTCATGCCTAATTTTTGTGCAAGCAAGCCGTGTCGCATGAGAAAACCTGAGAGAAGAAGGAAAAGAAAAAAGAGAAGGCGAAAAAAAACGACCGTCAGAATGGAAGCCATTCGTTATGCGGTCGTGGTCGTGAAGACTGTGGACGAGCAACCAATCGTCGTGCGCAGGGTGTTCTTCGTATGAACAGCCTCTGCGTGACCGGCTATATGCTCCCGTGAACAGCGGCGACACTAGCACGGCAACCGAGCAGAAGCAAGAGAGAATGCGCTCGCCCCGCCGCCATGTTGCCGCAATACTGCCGCAACAAGCAACGAATCACTGGAATCCTTGCACCTTGATAGAGATGCTTACCCCAGCAGGGAGGTCAAGGGTACGCAGGGACTCGATCGTGTCGTGCCCCGGATTGACAATATCGAGCAACCGCTTGTGCGAGCGTATCTCGAATTGCTCCCGGCTTTTCTTGTCGATGTGCGGGGAGCGTAACACTGTAAATCGCTCGAGCTTCGTTGGAAGCGGGACAGGTCCGATGAAGCGTGCTCCCGTGCGTTTCACGGTCTCGATGATCTCCGAGGTCGTTTTGTCGAGCACACGGTGATCATAGGCTTCAAGGCGGAGACGGATATTTTGTTCGGGCATAACAGTACTAGACGCAGACAAAGAAAAGGAACACGCACCGCGCCAGTGCCTGCCCTTCAGAGAAGGAGTTGTTCAACGAGGGGTGCCTGCCTTCACGTGGTTTTCGATCAGAAAACCACCGAGCCATGCGCCCCTCGACCAAGAAGGGTGTGCGTGGGCGACGCGACTATTCGATGATCTTCGTAACGATCCCAGCACCGACTGTCCGCCCGCCTTCGCGGATGGCGAAGCGCAATCCGTCGTCCATGGCGATCGGCGCAATCAGGCTGACATTGACCGTAATGTTGTCGCCGGGCATAACCATTTCGACGCCTTCGGGCAATTCGACCGAGCCGGTGACATCGGTCGTCCGGAAGTAGAATTGCGGGCGATAGTTCGAGAAGAACGGCGTATGACGTCCGCCTTCATCCTTTGTAAGAATGTAGGCTTCGCAGGTGAATTTGGTGTGCGGGGTAATCGACCCGGGTTTCGCAAGCACTTGGCCGCGCTCGACATCGTCGCGTCCAATGCCGCGAAGCAACACGCCAATGTTGTCCCCTGCTTGGCCGCTATCGAGCAATTTGCGGAACATCTCGACGCCGGTACAGGTCGATTTGCTGGTGTCGCGAATACCGACAATGGCAACCTCATCGCCGACATTGACTTGACCACGCTCGACGCGTCCGGTCACCACGGTGCCGCGTCCGGAGATGGAGAACACATCCTCAATCGGCATCAGGAATGGCAGGTCAACCGCACGTTCGGGCTGGGGAATGTAGGCATCGACCTGATTCATCAGCTCCATGATTTTGTCACGGCCAATGTTGTCGTCGCGATTCTCGAGGGCAGCAAGCGCCGACCCTGAGACAATCGGAATATCATCGCCGGGGAAATTATAGCTGCTCAGCAATTCGCGCACTTCGAGCTCGACCAACTCGAGAAGCTCTTCGTCGTCCACTTGGTCAACCTTGTTCAGAAAGACGACCAAGGCAGGGACACCGACCTGACGCGCAAGCACAATGTGCTCACGGGTTTGGGGCATGGGGCCATCGGCAGCACTACACACAAGAATAGCACCGTCCATCTGGGCGGCACCGGTGATCATGTTCTTGACATAGTCAGCGTGGCCGGGACAGTCCACGTGGGCATAGTGCCGCGCAGTTGTTTCATATTCGACGTGGGCAGTGTTGATCGTGATGCCGCGTTCTTTTTCTTCGGGAGCTTTATCGATGTTCTCGTAGTCCATGAAGGTTGCACCGCCGGCCTCACTCAGCACACGGGTGATAGCCGCGGTCAAAGTTGTTTTTCCGTGATCCACGTGACCGATTGTGCCAATGTTCACGTGGGGCTTATTGCGTTCGAATTTTTCCTTGGCCATGGGGGAGAGTCCGCTTCCAAAAGTGTGATTGAGGGGGTGATCGTTCGGCTAGCCCATAGGAGACCATCGAGCGACAAAAGTGAATCATGCCCTGCGACATGCGTGGTGCTCTATAGCATAGGCATTGCCACAAAGCAAAAAGAAATTGTTTCGTGCGCCGTGCAAACAAGCGAATAACGCACGCGAGCGACGAGGAAACCGAAGGAAGGAGGAATGCAGACAACCAAGAAGGTCAGTCATCAGAGGCAGGGAGAAACACCCAGCATCATCAAGGGTTGCGCCAGCTTGGCACGCACCTCGTCTGCAATCATTGAGGATTACGCCAGTTTGGCACGCACCTCGTCTGCAATCATTGAGGGTTACGCCAGTTTGGCACGCACCTCGTCTGCAATGGCCGAGGGCACTTGCTCGTAGCGTTCGAAGAACATGACATAGGTCGCGCGTCCTTGCGACATGCTGCGCAGCGTCTTCACATAGCCGAACATGTTTGCCAACGGGACGTGGGCTCGAATCAAGCGATTGATGCCGACAATCTCCATGCCGCCGACTTGTCCGCGCCGCGAATTGACGTCGCCAATAATGTCACCGGTGTAGTCCTCGGGGGTGGTGATCTCGACCCGCATCACCGGCTCGAGCAGACGGGGATGGGCTTTGGGCATTGCTTCCCGAAAAGCCGCACGCGTGGCGATCTCAAAGGCAAGCACCGAGGAGTCCACATCATGGTAGCCGCCATCGACCAGCTTCACGCTGAAATCAATGACCGGAAACCCGGCGAGACAACCCGATTCGCGGGCTTGATTAAGCCCTTTCTCGACACCGGGGATATACTCTTTGGGCACGGCCCCGCCAACGATCTTGCTTTCGAAGGTAAACCCTTCGCCCGGCTCATTGGGTTCAAAGATGAGATTGATCTTCGCGAATTGCCCCGCACCACCACTTTGTTTCTTGTGGGTGTACTCGATCTCGGTGCGCTTCGTGATGGTTTCCCGATAGGCGACTTGCGGCTCGCCCACATTGGCACC
>JAHZLG010000173.1 GCA_022599995.1 Alphaproteobacteria bacterium
AGGTTCTCCAGCAAATTATTCCAGAAAGAATCGCATCCCATGACCGATAAGAACCTGGTGCCGTTTCGGGCACACCCGCCACTACCTTCATCGACAACGTCTACGGCATCTTCGCGCGTGCTTTCTTCACCCTCGCCCAGCAGGGCGATGTCGGAAAAAAGCACAGTCGTGTCGCGAAGCAACACACACACCCCTGTTGGAGCCACCTCGCATGCTATCACGCCGCTTATCGGAAAACGTAAGCCGCTGTCCTCGGGTAAGGCATCCGCAAGCAAAGGAGGAGGCGACAAGCATCGTCTCCAGGTTGCTATCCGCAACCTCACCTACTGCACGACCATGGACGAATTGAGCAACTGGCTGGCGTGGGACGCCAAAGTCACCACCCAGCTCGACCACCTCGGCTTCGTTTTCGTTGCCGCGCCGCGCCCACCTATGCCAAGCCTTTCTCTCGCCCAACCCGCCAACGCAACCCAACCCGCGCACGCAACCCAACCCGCGCACGCAACCCAACCCGCGCACACAACCCAAGAAGCGCACACCACCGAAGACACGCCCGAGTCAATTATTTTCCCCAAGAACGATGCCGCCCCACCGATCGCCCCCCCCTATGGGGCGACGCTTTCCCAAGCGGATTTGTCCAGCATCACCCAAAATAACGGGGTGACAAACAAGCTTCATTACCTCAACCCCTTTCCCTCGAGCTTGACGAGTGCCATAGGCAAAAATCAGGATGATTCGATACCAACGGTCGCCTTCAAAGATGGATTGCTGGTTATGATAGATTTTGCGACACCGGGGATAGCAACGGCGACACGCAAAACCGTTACTTTTAATCCCCCGTGCCACGATGCGGTGCAACCAACAGCCATCGTGTTTGCCAGCAAGGAGACCTCCCGTTTTAATGACCCAACAAGTGCAGTGGCGTACTTTGAGTTGGCAACGGCACTTGCTACCATGCTGCAAGATTGCTCCCGTATTCGGCGGTAGATTTTTGGTTTTTTTCGTGGTATTCTCAAAGTACCATGAATGTGAAAAACAATAGTTATATACACGTCCATAATCTTTTGGAATTGTGGTTGCAGTGGTTGCGGGACGTGCGGGGGTACTCGGTGCACACCATCAGCAATTACCGGCGCGATGTGGGGCAGTGGAATGCCTTCCTTTCTGAGTACATTGGCGAGGAAAATGACGCCATCCTTGCGCCAACTGCCCAGCAAGTCAAAGGCTGGATGGCACAACAGCGTCGGGAGGGCAAATCGGCATCTTCGGTCAATCGGCGATTGGCGGCGATCAAGTCCTTTCATAACTGGCTTTTGCACCATCACCATACAGGGCATGACTTCCCTTTGGTTCGGCGGCAAAAGGAGAAGGTGATCCTGCCTCGCCCCGCCACCACGGCCACGGCTGTTGATCTGACGCAGATAGGGCGTGCCCACGAGACGCAACCTGACTGGGTGACGCATCGTGATCAGGCAATTTTCTCCATGCTATTTGGGTGCGGGTTGCGGATTGCAGAGCTTCTCTCGCTTGCGGGGTCTTCCTTGCCTCCGCTGGGGACGGCGTGGCCCCCGTCGCTGCGGATTATCGGGAAGGGCAACAAGCAGCGGGTTGTGCCCATCTTGCCTGCCTCCACCGTTGCGCTGGATCGCTATCGGTCGGGGTGTCCTTTTCCTCTCGATGACCATCTTTTTGTTGGCACTCGCGGCAAGCTTCTCTTGCCACGGCTGGTGCAGCGTCGAATGCAGCAATTTCGTCGTGCCCATGCCCTGCCCGACACGCTGACACCCCATGCCCTGCGGCACAGCTATGCCACTGCCTTGCTTGAAAGCGGGGGAGACATTCGAATGATCCAAGAGCTACTCGGCCACGCTTCGCTCGCGACAACCCAACGTTACACGCAAGTAAACGCTGCCCATCTCATGCGTGCCTACCAAGACGCCCATCCACGCGCCGGTGACCAAGAACGTCACGCTGATCCGCACCCTCCCCTCAATGAGGAATGACTCTCGTGCAGCACCAGCTTAATGCCTCGATGATGCTGGAAGCCTACCGGCACGGCCTGTTCCCCATGGCGACCGATCGACAATCGGAGGAGATACTATGGGTTCGACCGCGCGAACGCGGCATCATCCCCCTCGATGAGCGCTTTCACATCAGCCGCAGCCTCCAGAAGCAATTGCGCAGCAGCCGGTGGACGTGCACTATCGATCAGTCATTCGACGAGGTCATCCGCCACTGTGCCACTGTGCCCCGCGAAGGAAGCAGCGGCAAGACATGGCTGAGCCACCGCATCGAGACGCAAATGTGTGACCTGCATGGGCTTGGTGTTGCCCACTCGCTTGAGGTGCACGACCGGGATGGTTTGGCAGGAGGATTATATGGGCTGGCAATCGGCGGAGTGTTCGTCGGGGAGAGCATGTTTTGCCTGCGTCCCAACGCCAGCAAAGTCGCCCTCGTGACTTTGGTCGAGCGGTTGCGCGCCCGTGGGTTTGCCTTATTGGATGCCCAGTACGACAACCCCTATTTGCAGCAATTCGGATCGTATGTGATCTCGAATGAGATATATAGTGCCCTCTTTGCTGCGAATTGTAACAAGCCGGTCGCCTTTATCTGACCGGGCACGCCCTGCCGCCCCCTAGGCGGGTAATCCAATAATCTGTTTTATCTTCGCGATGTTCAGGTGTTGCCGCATGTGAGATGCCACCGCATCGAGTGCCTCATCGACCACCCTTTCGTGATCAGCAGTGCCGTAGGTGCCGGCACGGATGTGCGAAAGAAAGTGGGCACGAAACGCGCCGTGATGGAACACCCCGTGCCAGTAGGTGCCCCAAACCCGTCCGTTTCCTGCCATCGCCCCATCGAGGTAGTTACCCGCACCCGCACCCGCAAAATCAGCTGAGCTGCGAAACACGGGGCGGCGACAGTCATCACCCGTGGTCTTGCCGACATGGATTTCATACCCTGTTGCCGGGCAATCCAGTGGCAGACAATGCCCCTGCACCCGATGGGTACTTTTGGAATCCCCGGCGAGCACCGTCGCGACGTCTAACAAGCCCAGCCCCGTGATCGAGTGCCCTTTGGCGGATTCAACCCCGTCGGGGTCGTTGATCACCCTGCCGAGCATTTGATACCCGCCGCATAGTCCTAGCACGAAGCCTCCGCGCCGATGGAAGGCGAGAATGTCGGTTGCCCACCCCGATTGCTTCACCATCTGCAGGTCGGAAGCGACTGCCTTACTGCCCGGGATAATGACGGCATCGGCGTCGGGTGGCAGGGGAGCACCGTCGGACAGCCAACGCATATGCAAACCCTCCTCGTGCTGGAGGGCGTCCATGTCATCGGCGTTCGCAAGGTGGGGAAGGCGCAACGCATAGAGGGTAAGCCTCTTGTCATCGCTTCGTCTTGCTGCGCTTCGGGGTGCGCTTGGGGCAGAGGCGGGGATCGACGACACGGCACCCGGATCGGCGCTATCAGCACTGGCTGTGTGGTCACAGTGGTCACTACGGTCACCACGGTCACTACGGTCACCACGGTCACCACGGTCACCACGGTCACCGTGGGGTGTACTGTGAGCAGTGGAATTCGCGGCCACCCCCGAATCCTCGGCGGGGAGTCGCTTGGCGGCGGCGCATTCGGGCAGGATGCCCAACCCTTGCCATCCAGTATGGCGTTCGATGATCGTCATGCCGTCGTGGAACAGTGACACCTGCCCGCGCATGCGATTGATGATAAAACCCTTGATTGCCGCTCGGTCTTGGGCATCGAGCACGCGGTGCGTCCCCACCACTGAGGCAATCACCCCGCCACGGTCTATGTCGCCGACAAGGACAACCGGCACTTCAGCGGCAAGGGCAAATCCCATGTTGGCAATGTCCCCTGCGCGCAGGTTGACCTCGGCGGGGCTCCCTGCCCCTTCGACCAAAACAACGTCGCAGCGGGCGCGCAGCCGGTGATAGGCTGCCATGACCTCGGGCAGCAGTTTTGTTTTGAAATCACGGTATGCCGAGGCTTCCACGTGCGACCGCATTCTTCCGTTCACCACCAATTGCGCCCCGCCTTGTTGCGGCTTCAGCAGGACGGGGTTCATGTCCACCGAGGGGGGGGTGCGTGCGGCAATCGCCTGCAAGGCTTGGGCGCGTCCGATTTCGCCGCCTTCGGGGGTGACGGCGGCATTGTTCGACATATTCTGGGGTTTGAATGGGGCGACCTTGTACCCCTCATCGGTGAGCAACCGACATAGTCCAGCCACCAACAGCGATTTGCCCACATCGCTGCCTGTTCCTTGCAGCATGAGGGCAGCGGGGCGGGGCGGGTTTTTGAAGGGCATCACAATTCTTCTTGGAGACCGCGGCCTACCTAACCAGAGGTGCCACTGCCGTAAAGGGCTTGCACGATCAGCCAGCATCCAATGATCGTGAGGGTCGAGCAGCAGATAGCATAGAAAATCCGCACAGGGAAGCGTCCATGCAAGAACAGTCCCAGCCGTGCAGCGGTGACCGCATGCGGTGACCGCTGCACACGCACGAAGCAGGTCGGCAAGTCGACAAGTCGGCAATTCAGGAGACCGCGGCCTCCCTAGCCGGAGGTGCCACTGCCGTAAAGGGCTTGCACGATCAGCCAACATCCAATGATCGTGAGGGTCGAGTAGCAGATAGCATAGAAAATCCGCACAGGGAAGCGTCCATGCAAGAACAGTCCCAGCCGTGCACCGATGATCGCCACCGGTACCAAGACCGCGGTCACGATCCAGCTCTCTTGGGAGAACAAGTCGAGGGCGGTATACGAAGGCACCTTCAGCGCATTCACGAAGAAGAAAAACAGCACCGAGCTCGCCACAAATTGCCCGCGTGGCATGTGCGACCCATCGGACTCACGGTATGCCAACAGGTACATGGCGACAATCGGACCACCGGCGTGGGCGAGCGTCGAGGTGAATCCCGCAGCCGTGCCGGTCAGCAATCCCAGCGCGCCCAGACGGGCTCGACTGCCGCTTTTTTTGCGGGGCGTCGCCGGCGGCGAAGGCTGTAAGGAAGCGCGGTGCTGCCGATAGGCCATGGCGGCCTGCCATCCCACAAAGAGAATGCACATGCCGCCCAGTGCCACAAGCAGGGTCTGTTTGTCCCAGAGGGCAAAGGTGAAGGTGCCAAGGCCGACACCAAGCGCCGCACCCAGCATGATGGCTCGGAATCCTGCCAATCCTTTTTTCCACACCTCTACCCAGGTCTTCCGCCAAGAGTACATTGCCACGATGTCCATCAACAGCAGGATGGGCAAGGAGATTGCCACCGCGTCGCGCGGCGAGACGAAGACTGCCAAGACAGGCGTTGCCAGAAAGCCGAAACCGCCCCCAAAACCCGATTTGGAGATGCCAACCATCAAGACGGAGAATGGCACGAGAACCCACGACAAAGGGTGGGCAAGAAATATATCGATCATGGCAGGGGGGTTGTGACAGGGGACACAGCACGGCAGACCTTGACGGTTGCGGTGTCATGTCTCGCTAGGGCAGACCGCGGGGGCCGTGAAGGGCAGAGAACCGCAGACCGCGGGGAACCGCGAAGAGCAGGTGGGAGGCATATGGAGGCATATGGAGGCATATGGAGGCATATGGAGGCCTGGGGAGGCCTGGGGAGGCAAGGGGAGGCCTCGAGCTTGAATCCGATGCTGCCCTTGAGGGGTATGCGACTGGCGTTAGTCGGCATTAGGTGTTGAGGAGGTGCCCTGCAGATTGGTGAAATTGCGGCAGGGTGCGGGCCGTTTGCGGAACGTCGCCGCCACAAGCCCAATTCAGCCACTCGACCACGTGGGCGATCGGCGGGGCATCACCTGTACCGGGGGTTTGCTTGCCTCCGCGGTCAAGTTGCACCAAGCACCCCACATTGGCCGAGGCAACAGCATCGGGGGTAACGGAATCGATGGCGGCTAATTTCCTCGCCCGCAAATCCGCCGCGAGTTCGGGTTGCGTGATGTTGTATACCCCTGCCGAGCCACAGCAGATTTTTTTCTCAGGCAATTCGACCACGGCAAACCCCGCGTGCTTCAAAAGTGCGAGCGGTTGGTCGACAATGCCTTGCCCATGTTGCAACGAGCAGGGGCTTTGATAGGCGAGCACGATGGTCTGCGCAACTGCGCGTCTTTCCGGGATCACGGGCAGGTCTTCGGGCTTCAAGAATGCCGTGACGTCCTCGACGATGGCGGCGACGAATTCGGCACCCTCTTCATTATCGGCGGGTGACTCTGTGACCTGCGTGCCGTAGCGTTTCATATGGGTGCCACAGCCTGCCGAAGCCGTGATGACCTTCCTGATGCCGATTCCATCGACGGCGTTCATCACGCGGTCGATGCACGATGCACGATGGGCGGCCGCTTTGGTCTCCACTCCTGCGTGATGGGCAAGGGCACCACAGCACTCAAGCGAGGCATCGATGTTCACGGCATAGCCCGTGCGGGCGAGAAGCGTCGCGGCGGCATCGTTCATTTGCGGCCACATCTGCCGTTGCACGCATCCGGTGTGCAACAGTACATGCCCGCGGATGGCGTCGTCTCGGTTGTCTCGGTTATCTTGGTTGTCTCGGTTGCGTCCTCGACTGTTCGCCGAGGTGCTGGGCGATTCTGCCAACCGCTTTTCTTTGCCTGCGATTGCCGGCTCGGTTGCCGCGTCGGCTGTCGCGTCGGCGTCCTGGAAGGCGTAGGGCAATAGCAGCTGTGATCGCTCGGTCAATGCCGACGGGGTATGGACAGTATGCGGGAGCAATTCGACCAGATGGGCCAAACGCCGCGGCAACAGGGATTGTATCAACCCTTGCTGCTGTCCGGGAAGGGCGATTTGTGCGGCTCTTCCGGCGAGCAGGCCAATGCGCAGAGCCCATTTGGCGGTCAGAAACCAAACCAACAGCTCCATGTTTTTGTTTTGCCTGTGGACGTTAGTGTGTGCCCGTGCGATGTCGATCAGTCGATCGTACTCGACTCCGGCGGGGCAGGCGGTCACGCACGCCTCGCAGGTGGTGCAGCGGTCGAGGTGAAAGGTTGTCTCGGCGTGGATGGTATCTTCTTGGAACATGTCGCGGATCAACCAAATCCTGCCTCGTGGCGAATCCAATTCGTTGTGCGTTATAAGGTAGGTTGGGCATGTTGTCAGGCAGAACCCACAATGGACGCACTTGCGCAGGATGTCATCCACCGACTGCAGGGAGGGCGACTCGGCGAGTCGCTCGGGCGTGAACGTTGTTTGCATCGTTTTATCACCGGGATGGGATCGGGCGGGGCAGAATCAGCAAAGGAAAGGAGGCGGGCAATCGTGCACGCCCTATTGTGTTGTCTTGTCCATGAAAGCCGAGCCGAGCACACTGTTGGGGTCAAGCCCGTGGCGCACTCGGTCGTTCAGTTGCTGCACTGCAGAGGGAACATTGGGAAAGTTGGGATAGGGGCGGAGTCGCCACACCTCGGCATGGGGATGCTCGCGCAATTGCATGATCAGCGGCGGGTCGCCCCGCGCGTCGGTGGGGTTACTGCCGGGTGTGTCGCCCCCGCCATCGTCGGGATGGGACGAGGCGAGCATCAACAATTGCCCCCCCCAGTCGAGCCAGCCACAGCGTCCGTTATAGGGGTCGTGCCAGTTTTGCAGGGCGGTCGCGGCTTGGTGCGGGGTTGTCTCGACCCGCCAGATACTATGATACGATTGCGGGCACAGATAGAGTGCCTCGCCCAACCACTGCCAAAACAGCTGGGATTGCATCGCATTGAGCGTTTCCACCTGCAGGTCAGGAGCGAATTGCTGGTGGACACGGGCCGCAAGGGCGGCGGTGGTGTCCCTTGCGCCATCGAAACGCACGGCGACTCCGCACAGGCCCGGCAGTCCCGATGCGCTTGCCCATTCGGCAAGGATGTGCACCCAAGCCATCGCGGCCGGCGCCAACGCCGAGCGACGCATCGCCGCCATAAGAGATGCCGCCTGCCCAATTTCACGGAGCAAAAAAATGCACGTCAGTGACTCGGGCGGTGTTGGTGTCAGGCGAAGGGTCAGCTGGGTTGTTGCCATCATCGTGCCCCATGCCCCGCAGACCAGTTTGGCAAGGTCAAATCCCGTGACATTCTTCACGACTTTTCCGCCTAATTGGACAGTGTCGCCTCCACCGGTGACGGCGGTGAATCCCAGCAGATGGTCGCGAGCTTTGCCTTTGTTCATCGCCCCTGGCCCTTTGAAATTACTGGCGATTGCGCCTCCTACGGTGTCTGCCTTGTCCTCTTCGAAGCTCGATCGGTAATCGTAGTCCATCAGGCGTCCGTATCCGACAGGGTCGAACCCCAGTCCCAACTGATGAGGGGCCAGGTAGGTCTCGAGGGCACGCAGGGGCACACCGGCTTCTACGATGGCGTACTGCTCGGTCGGCGAGATATCGATGATCCGGTCGAACCCCTTCATTCGGATCACCTGCGGGTGTTCATCGGCGTCCTGCGTGGCGGGTTGGGGGTTGTAGAGCGTTTTGTGTTGTCCTCCCCCTGCGATGGTCAGTCGCCGGTGCGGGCCGTCGTTTGCCCATGCGATGAGGTCAGACAATTCTGCTATGTTCTTCGGCGTGTGCATGCGGGGTTATCAGCTTAAAAACAGGACGGAGGGAGGCACTTGCCTTGTTGCTTCTGTGTTACTTCTTTGCGGCATAATGTCAGCGTGGTGTCGGCGGGTGTCAGCGTGGTGTCGGCGTGGTGTCGCCATAATGTCAGCGTGGTACTATCAGCAAATCACCGCCATGGTGGCGATAACTGCCGCGCCAGTGAGTGCAGCAGCCGAACAGTGCCCTTCGAATCCCGCCCCATCACAAGACACGGGTGACCGAATAGGTGCCACGACCTGATTGGCATGCGTGCGCCACGAAGACAAGAGGCGTCATCTATGAAGGCTGTCGATAATCAACAACAGTTGAACATTACGGTGATCAGCCGTATGATCTCCCTCTTGTATACAGTCAGTCAATACTTTGGTAAAGGTGCACAGTTGTTGCAACGATCCGCCGCATTTTGTTCGATATTGTCATTTTCTCGTCGAATTGCGTGGGCAATTCTGGCGTTTTCCTTCGTGGCATCGATCGGGGCACCCTCGATTTTTGCGCAGGAGTCGGCTTATCGCAGCCTCCGCACTGACCGTGCCTATATGCGGACGGCACCCGGCTTAGACAAGCCGGTGCGGTGGGTGTATCGACAGCGCGGGTTGCCGTTGCTTTCGCTCAACGAGGTTGATCGTTGGTGGCATGTTCGCGACTGGCAAGGCGAAGAGGGGTGGGTACATAGTTCACAGCTTTCCAGTCTCAGAACGGCAATTGTCGTTGCCGATGAGGTCTCGTTACTGAGCGAGCCCAGCGATGATGCATCCGAGGTCGCTATTTTGCGCTATCAGGTTGTGGTCGAGTTGCGGGGATGCGGGATTGAATGGTGCGAAGGAGGGGTTCGCCTGCCCGATGGGGGACAAGTAGGGGGATGGGTACGCCGGGTTGGGTTGTGGGGCATTCAAGCCGGTGAGATCATCGAATAGACACTGGCACTAGGGTCGGCCCCCGTTAGGGTGCTGTTTTGCTAGATAATAGCGCAGTTTGGCGAAGCCAAACGAAGCGGAAAAATCTCGCAAAGCAAGCCCGACTGGTTTTCTGGGGCATGTTGCCCCAGACCCCGCCCCACACACTCCCCCCCCCGGGGGCTATGGGCTATGCGTGCCTATACCTTGGTGACGCCGCAAGCCAATTGCTATGCGGTCACCGAAGAATCCACGGGTGAGGCAGAACCGGCGGAGTCAGAACCGGCGGAGGCAGAAAAACACCCCGTGATGAACCCGCCTCCAATCACGTCGGTTCCTTTGTAGCATACTGCTCCTTGTCCCTTTGCGACGCCGTGTTGGGGGGCATCGAAGGTGATCACCGCGTCTGCGGCGGGGGTGCGCGTCAGTTGGGCCGGAACAGGGCGCATATTCGATCGAAAACGCACGGTGATCCGATCGAATGCGTCATCTTTCCTGCCCCCCATCGAGCGCGCATCGTCGGGGCTGTCGGTGGTTGCCGTGCTGTTCACGGCCGCCTCTGTTGCCGCGGAATCGAGCCAGTTTTGCTCGCCGATATGAATGCTATTCACAGCAAGGGCTGCGAAGGGCCCTACGACAACCGTATGATTGTCGGGATTAATCTCCACCACATAGAGCGGGTCAGTGGAATCAGCCCTTCCTCCGATGCCCAGCCCACGGCGTTGCCCGATGGTGTAGTGGACAATCCCACGATGCTTGCCGAGTACGGTGCCGTCAACCGACACAATGTCGCCCGGGACATTCCCTTGTGGGCGGAGTTTGGCAACCAAATCTCCGTACTTGCCCGATGAGACAAAGCAAATATCTTGGCTATCGGGTTTCTCGGCGACGGGCAAGCCGAATGCCTCGGCGAGCATCCGGGTTTGCGTCTTCTTCAACCCCCCGAGCGGAAACCGCACATAGTCGAGCTGTGCCGCGGTGGTCGCAAACAGGAAATAGGACTGGTCTTTGTCCGCATCGAGGCCGGGGCGCAAGGCAACTCCGCCATCGATTCGAGGGGTGCGTTGGGCATAGTGCCCCGTCGCAAGGGCAACGGCATTGATGCTCTTGGCAAGGGCGAGCAGATCGTTGAATTTCACCGACTGGTTGCACCGCACGCATGGGATTGGCGTCTCACCGCGGAGATAGGCGTCGGCAAATTCATCCACCACGGCTTGTTGAAACCGCGACTGCATATCGAGCACATAGTGGTCGATGCCGAATTTATCGGCAACCTGCTTGGCATCGTGAATATCGACTCCCGCACAGCATGCGCCGGCGCGGCGGGGGGCGTCGGGGGCGTCATAGAGCTTCAGCGTGAACCCCACGACATCGTAGCCAATCGAGTGGAGGGCGACCGCAGCAACCGAGGAATCGACGCCTCCGGACATGGCGACCGCGACACGACTGCCCAGCGGCAATTGCACCGCCTCGCGAATGGTGTCGAGGACGGTATCAGTGAGAATGGTCGCGATCATCGTAGTCGGCGCGGGGCACTAGGCGCAGTTGGGGTTAGGGCGAGGGTGGACTATCGCCACGTCAGTCGCACGGTGTTCCCACGTCCACCACGGCAGGGGTGGGGGTCGGGGGGATTCGGTGATGAGGAGAGGCAACGTCTCTGGACGACTGTGGGGAGGTGTAGAGGGACGTCTCAAGCCAAAATGGTAGTTGTGTCTTCAGGGAACGCCCCGCGGTCTCTGCGCCTCGGCCAAGACCGGAATCAGCACCTGCGACAGGGGCAACTATCCGTGCTATCAGTGCACTCAGTGCTTAGCTTCATCAGTGCTATCAGAACCAGCGGATCATCGTGTCGATCTGAGACATCGTATACAGCAGAAACAAAGGCGGAGGGAGAGGGATTCGAACCCTCGGTACGCATAACGCACAACGGTTTTCGAGACCGCCCCATTCGACCGCTC
>JAHZLG010000174.1 GCA_022599995.1 Alphaproteobacteria bacterium
CGGACGATCGTCAACGATCTTCCCTTCGTGCACCGTCACATAGCGCGTCGCAAATCCCGCCAGTGCCTCACGATCGTGACTGATCACGACTGAGGTGGCAAACAGACGGTCGACCGCTGCCAGTGTCCGAACACGCCGCGCCCGGTCTAGAGCCGAGACCGGCTCATCGCAGACAATCATCGCCGAAGTACGCAGGGCACACATGACCAGCAATGCGCGTTGGGCTTGTCCTCCCGAAAGCTCGTGCGGGAAGCGTTCCAAGTGCTCGGGCAACAGCCCACTTTGCGCCCAAAGCTGATCACGACGGCTGATAAGGCCCCTGCGATCAACGAGGCACTCATCCCCCGCGGTCGCCGGTGCAACGTCGGCGTGCCGAAGCCGTTCTTGGCAAACCCAATCGAGCTGCCTCCGCACGCGGGTCAGCGGATGAAACGCAGCCTGTGCCTCTTGTGCCATGTAAACGATCCGTGTGCCGCGCACCGCAAGCCAAGCCTGCTCATCACCCCCCACATCAAGCCACCCCTCCTGCCCTTCCCACCCCTCGGCAGGCGTGGCGGCAGGGGTGCAAGAAGACTGCAAAACAGCGACCTGCCCTGTCCCATGCACCGCAGGCATGTCGGCGACCAATCCGCACATGGCAGAGGCAAGCAAGGTTTTGCCGCTTCCCGTTGCACCAATGATGCCGACGCGCTCGCCAACTGCCACCGAGAAGGACGGCACATCAAGCAACACCTGTCCCGCATAACTGGTAACCGACACCCGGCGCAGGCGGATTGCCGTTGCTCGCTGTTTTTCGTCAACCACGGAGCAATCCTAATTCCTGATAACGGCGAAGGGTCTCAGCAAGCCCGCCAAAGAGCAACGCCGATGCCAGGATAACGCATCCCGGGCCAAACAGTTGCCACGGCGCAATGATCGCAAAACTGTGCGCCTCATAGAGCATGCGCCCCAAAGAAGGAGTCGGAGGTTGGACGCCATAACCAAGATAGCTCAACCCTGCCTCGATCAGCAGGTTCAACGACACCTGCAAAAAAGCATGGACAGTCAAGCCACTCAGCACAAAAGGCAGGATATGACGCAGGTAGATCGCCAAGCGAGGGGCAGCCTCAACCGAGGCGAGCCGCGTATGCCACGCGGTTTGGAGCGTCTGAATCATCACATATGACTGCCGAGCGAACACCGCGGCGCTAAAAACCGCAAGGGCAATGACAACATTCCACGCATCGGGAGGGCGAGACGCCGCCAGCACAATCGCGGTCAGCACGACCGGGAAAGCAAACACCACATCAACCGAGCGATAGGCATGGCGACGCAATAACGGACGCATTCCCTGCAAGACTCCCCCCCAGATCACGCCCACCACCAACCCCAGCATGGTTGCCCCGACCGCCACCGCATAGGAGGGTAACACGGCAACCATCACCCTTGAGAGAACATCTCTTCCATAGGCATCGGTGCCGAGCGGGTGTTGCCAAGACGTGCCGAGAAACCGCGCCGATGCTTGCACCATGTGCGGATCATAGGGGGTCCATAGTTGTCCGAGGCCCGCAAAGCCGAGCGCAACCAGTGCCGCAATCAGTGGCAGCATCCGAGCAGAAAACCAAGGAGAGGCTGGACGGGGTTTCATGGAGCAAGGGGGCGCAAGGAGAGGCTGGGAATTAAGCCCGATTAGGCGGGCTATGTGGCAGGGGAGCTAAACCCGACGAGAGGGCTATGTGGCAGAAGGAGGACAAAGCTGGGAGGCAAGAGGGCGCGTGCCATAATGCAGGAGCGCAAGCAAACAAGCCCTTCAAGGCAAGGCGTGTAGGGAAGCAATTCCAAGGCACAAGCAGGAATGGCAAGGCCGGATTGCGGCCGAACAAAAGAGACCCTAGCGCATCTGGTCTTCGTGATAGCTCCGCCAATCTACCCGCCGCATTCCCCAAGAGATCGCGATCGTCACCAGCACGACTGCCAGACTTATCAGCCATGTCAGCGTGCGAAGCAATGTATGGTCGCGCTCTTCGGTGGCGTGGAGCAAAAGCCGTCCAATGCCGGGAAGGGCAAACACATTCTCGATAATAACCGCCCCCGCAACGAAAATTGCCACCTGCATGCCAACCACCGAGGCAAGCGGCGCAATGCTCAACGGCAGGGCGTTTTGCCAGCGGACACGTCGCCGGGTTCCTCCGAGTGCCCGCATTGTCCGCACGCTGGTGTGGGTCAGGTTGCTCTCAACCCCCGACCGCACCAGCAGGGCAAACAACGCCATCTGCGGCAGTGCCAACGCCAAGGCAGGCAACAGGAAATGCTTCACCGATGCAATCCCTATCCCGCTAGCAGCCGAGCCAACATCGCGCACTAAGCCTCCGCTCGGCAACCACCCCAGTGCAATGGCAAACAACCATATCAACAAGGTGCCAAGCCAGAAATTAGGGGTGGCAATCAGCACTATCAGCAGAGACGTAGCCAGTCGCTTCGCAAGAGAGGCTGGGTAACGCACCAAATACACCCCGATCACAATGCCAAACCCGGTCGAGAAAAGAAGGGCCATCACCCCCAAGGTAAGGCTGGCAGGCAGCCGTTCAAGGATGACGGCGCCCACCGGTAACTGCCAGACTTCGCTCTGCGCGGCGAGGGGATGGCGTATCCAATCGGCGAAACGCTGCCAATGCGGACGATTCAATCCGCGGTGCTCTTCGGCGATGGCGATTGTCTCGCTGGTCGCACTGATGCCCAGTGATTGATCAACGCTCGACCCCGGCAAGAGTGCGGTCATCCCATAGGCAATGACTGCGAGCACGAATGCCATGGCACAAAAGCGCACCATGCCCTTGCCCCACCAAACAAGGCTGCGCAAGCAACGCTCCCTAAGGCGAAGCGGCGAGGTCACCATAACAGCAGACAAGGAAAACAATGTTGATAAGGTTGATAAGTAAGCATCCCGCGGGGCATCTCGACCGACTAGCCCGTCGCCTTGCCGACACCAAGCTTGCGCTGCAACTGCGAACTGGAAGTTGTGTATTGAAACCGCAACCGTCGGTCGGGATAGACATAGCGAAACACCTGTTGCGCCATCAATGCCGCCTCGTGGAAGCCCGAAAGGATCAGCTTCAGCTTGCCGGGATAGTGATTGATATCACCGATGGCAAAGACGCCGGGAACCGAGGTTTCAAATTTCTCGGTATCGACAACAATCAACCCATCGTGCATGGCAAGCCCAAAATCCGCAACGGGTCCCGGCTTCATGGTCAGCCCATAAAATGCCAAAACGTGATCGCAGGTGAGGGTCTCGATTGTGGTGGGGTCGGTTTTCACATCGAGCAAGAGCGGGGCAGGCCCCTCGGCCTTGTTCGCGGCACCCTCGGCCTTGTTCGCCGTGCCATCGGACTGGCTGTCTCGCTCGCCCATGGCGTGCGGCGCTCCGATGACGAGGCCGATACTGCCAGCCTCTATGGCAAGGTGCAATTTGCGGACGCTGTCAGGGGCAGCACGAAATTCTGGGCGACGGTGTACCACGGTAAGCGAGGCGGCATCTTCGTAAAGGGCTAACGCCCAATCCACTGCGGAGTCGCCTCCTCCACAAACAACGAGGTGTTGCTTGGCAAATTGCTTGCGCTGACGCACCGCATACCAAAGACGACGTCCCTCGTAGCCGGCAGCATCGGCGATGGGAAGGCGTTTGGGGGTGAAATTTCCCCCTCCGCTGGCGACAACGAGCACCTTGGCGGTATACACACCCCCTTCGTCGGTTCGCACCTGATAAAGGAGTGCCCCCTCTTCATCGGTTGATTTCGTGTACTCGATCACCGTTGTCCCGAGCAAGAATTCGGGGTTGAACGGTTTTATTTGCTCCATCAGCGCATCGGTAAGCTCTTGTCCGGTGATAACCGGAAAGGCTGGAATGTCGTAGATTGGCTTCTCGGGGTAAAGCTCGGCACACTGCCCGCCCACCTTATCGAGGGTATCGATCAAAAGGCATCCCACATCATTGAGTCCCAGCTCGAACACGGCAAACAAGCCCACGGGGCCAGCCCCAATGATAATGGCATCGTAGTGCGACTTGGACGGAGGAGGAGGAGGCAAAACCGAACCGATGATTGAAACAGGGGAAAAGCACGAAGAGCACCTAATACGCAAGCCTAATACGCAAACCTAGCTTGGTGCAACCTAGCTTGATGCAAACCTAACTAGATGCAAAATGGGGCAAATCAAAAATACCGGTGACCTTGACCGCGCAGGCGATACGGGCGGTCAAGCCGACAAAGAAATGTGGTCACTGCCGCGATGGTTACGCCCTACAAGCGTCGATGTCAAGAAATGCCACGAAAGCAGGCAATGCCCCCGCTGCTCACACGGCGCAGAAAGCGCATGCAGGGGGGCGGCTTGCGTTCGTGCTTGATTTGGAGGCAATCGCTAAGGCATAATGGCACCATGAATAACGAGCTGCCTCGCGACAACAACACCCTGCCTAAGGTCATTCGTCACAATGCCCACTATCGTGCAGACATCATTGCGTGGCGCGAGAAAGAATTTGGGATTTGGCAACAATGGACGTGGGCAGAGGTGCTCGCCCGCGTCACCGAGTATGCCAGTGGCATGGCAAAGGCGGGCATTGCACGTCATGATCGCGTTGCCATCATTTGCGGCAATCGTCCGCAGTCATACTGGTCGATTGTGGCGTTGCAAACGCTCGGGGCGATTCCTGTTCCTCAGTACCACGACGCAGTCGCCGAGGAGTTGGCATGGGTCTTAGACTTTGCCGAGGTCACCGCCGCCATTGTCGAGAACCAAGAGCAATGCGACAAGGTGCTGTTGGCGCAACAAAGCAATCCTCGTATTCGCAACATATTCTACGACGATGAAAAGGGCATGGAGGGCTACAGCGATGGGCTTCAGCTCTGCTCGCTCGAGCATCTGCGCGACGTAGGCAAGCTCGAGCTGGTCGACCACCCTGAGCTTGTCAACGATGGCATCAGCCGTGGGAGCGCCGACGACATCGCGATTATCCCCTTCACTTCGGGGACAACAGGCAAGGCCAAAGGGGTGATGCTGACCCACGCCAATGTCTTGGAAGCTGCCCGCATGGGGATTGATTTTGACAAGGTGACCGTGAAGGATTCGATGATGAGTTACCTGCCGATTGCGTGGGTTGGCGACTTTATCTTCTCCCTTTGCATGGCATCGGTGGCCGGGTTCAGCGTGAATTGCCCGGAATCCGAAGAGACCTTCCTGCACGACATGAACGAAATCGGCCCTACACTGTTCTTTGCCCCGCCCCGCGTGCTTGAGGGTCTTTATGCCCGCATGACCGTGCGCATGACGGAGGCATCGGCACTCAAGCGAGCCCTCTATAACTGGGGGGTGTCGGTGGCAACGAGGATAGGGTCGCGCATCTATGGGCGCGAAAAGGTGGGGGTGCTTGATCACGTGCAGCACTTCTTTGCATCCGCCTTGGTGACTGCCCCCTTGCTGAATCGCACGGGTTTCCGCCATATCCGCGTGGCATACACGGGTGGCGAGGCCATCGGGGTGGACGTGTTTCAATTTTATCGCGGCATTGGGATGAATCTCAAACAGCTCTATGGGGCGACCGAGGCAAGCGTGTTCATCACCCAGCAACCGGATGAAGAAGTCAGTCTGGACACGGTCGGCAAACCCCTGCCGGGCATCGACGTGAAGATTGCCGATTCGGGGGAGGTGCTCATTACTAGTCCCGGGGTGTTCAGGGGCTACCTGAAGGACGATGCCGAAACGGCGAGTGTCCGCACCGAAGATGGCTGGCTCAAAACAGGCGATGCAGGCTACATTGATGACCGCGGGCACCTGCGAATCATCGACCGGGCGAAAGATGTGGGGAAACTAGACAGTGGTCTTTTGTTTGCCCCGCGTTTTGTCGAGAATGCGGCGAAATTCTCCCCGTTCATTAGCGAGGTCGTGTCCTTTGGTCATGCCCGTCCGCACGTGGTTGCCATTGTCAACATCGATTTCGAAGTCATCGGCACATGGGCTGAGCAAAAAAAGCTTGCCTATTCGGGCTACCGCGACCTTGCCCTCCACCCTGAGGTCGCCTCGCTGATTGCCGCTGAGATCGCAACCGCCAACCAACGGATAGGCAACGACAAAACAATGCACGGCTGTGTTATCACGCGCTTCGTGGTCTTGCACAAGGCGCTTGATGCGGATGATGGCGAGCTGACCCGAACGCGCAAGCTCCGCCGCACGACAATCACCGAGCGTTATCAACCCGTGATTGATGCCCTCTATGATCTTCAAGTTGCTGATGTTCACTGTGTTGCTTCGATAACTTTCGAAGACGGCAAGACGGGCACCTCCGAAGCCACGCTGAAGATTTGGGATGTTCCTCCCGGTGCCGGCACGCGTTAATCTTCCCCGCCGGCAGGTGGCGTACCCCGCTCGGCAGGCCACGTGCGAACCACGCCCTGCCGAACACCGCGTGCATTGTGCATGCCAAACACCGCGTGCATTGCGCACACCGAACTCCGCCGGCAGGTGGCGTACCCGCTCGGCAGGCCACGTGCTCATCACGCCCTGCCATACACCGCGTGCATTATGCATGCCGAACACCGCGTGAATCAACACCGTGAACCGTTTGCTCTCAGAGTCGAAG
>JAHZLG010000175.1 GCA_022599995.1 Alphaproteobacteria bacterium
AGCTGTGCCACGGTCGACCGTTTCTGGCCAATCACTACATAGACGCAGTAAAGCTTTTTGGATTCGTCGTTGCCCGCATTCGCCGCTTTTTGATTGATGATGGTATCGATGGCAATGGCGGTCTTACCCGTCTGCCGGTCGCCAATAATCAATTCGCGCTGGCCGCGTCCGATGGGCACAAGGGCGTCCAATGCCTTCAGCCCGGTCTGCATCGGTTCGTTGACCGACTGTCGGGGAATAATGCCGGGGGCTTTCACCTCAACCTGGCGACGCTCTTTCGCGTTGATAGGGCCCTTGCCATCGATCGGATTGCCAAGAGCATCGACCACGCGTCCCAGCAACTCTTTGCCGACGGGGGCATCCACGATGGATTTTGTCCGTTTCACGGCATCGCCCTCGCGAATCGTCCGGTCGTCGCCGAAAATGACGACGCCCACATTGTCCGATTCCAGGTTCAGGGCCATCCCCTTTTCCCCTCCGGAAAATTCGACCATTTCGCCGGCAACCACGTTGTCGAGGCCGTAAATGCGCGCAATTCCATCACCAACACTGATGACTTCGCCGGTCTCCGTGCTCGATGCTTTGCCATCGAAGTCGGTGATCTGCTTCTTGATGAGTTTGGAAATTTCGGCGGCGTCAAGTTCCATACTGTATGCCTTTCATGTGCTGGGCAAGCGTTTTGAGTTGGTGGTCAATCGAAAAGTCGTGTTCGTAGCTGCCAAGCTTCAGCTTGTAGCCACCGATCAAGGAGGCGTCGACCTCTTCACGCAGGGTGATGGTTTTTCCACTCGCTTGGCTGCAGATGTCCTCAAGCTTGCGTTTTTGGTCAGCCTGCATGGGGTGGGCAGTGACGACGACGCCGGAAAGTTCGCCACGGCGTTCTGCGAGCATGGCATGCACTTCGCGCGTGATCGACGGCAACAGCTTCTGCCGCCCATTATGAAAGGTGACGTGAAGAAACCGTGTCACAAGGGTAGAGAGCGCAAGGGCTTCGGCGCAACTGTTCAGGGCGTTGAGGCGTTCCTCGCGTGTGACGCGCGGCGACTGCAACACCATCTGCAACGGCACTGATTCTTGCGCAAGGGCGTCGAAGGTGTTGAGGTCTTGTTCGACTCTTTCCACCACGTCTTGTTGCTCGGCAAGCTCCAGCAGGGCTAGAGCATATCTGCGAGCGGCTTCGTTGGTTACCTGCACGGCACTACTACCAGAGGGATGTTCGGTTGGATCGTCGGATGACACCCGAGCGACAGATTTCTCTGTTGTCTGGCATTGTCCTTGTCAGGGCAAGACTGCGTGATGCCTTGCATGATGCGGGGTGTTATAGCAACAAAAACACAGGCTGACAAGCATTAACTGTATCGGAGGGGTTGCCTGCCCCGCGCGAGCGGTGTGTGAACAGCCCGCGAAAGCGCAGGGGGGCTCAGGCCAGCGAAGAGAGCAGGTGGCTTGTCAGCATCCCAAGCGGGCAAGTCGCACGCAGCATGCGACAGCACCCGCAGACTCGCGGGTGTCCCTCTCTTCGCCCACAAATCATGATCGCGCACCCATCATGATCGCGCACGCAATCACCATTGATATTGATTCTCAATATTGATTACTATATTCATTCCAAACAATCCTTGTCAAAGCGTCTTCGCTTGCCTTCGTCCCTCTTGGTTTCTCCACATTTGCTTTTCAGGTATCCCATGCGTTCTGGTCGTGCACCCTTTGCTAGCTTTGCTGGTCGTATCTTGCATTCTGCCTGCGCAGTGCAGCGCCGCTTGGTAAGGCAGGCGCTTGGTTTTGGGTTGGTGTGGGGATTGGTGTGGGGATTGAGTGCATCGGGAGGCATCGCCCTCGCCCATGGCGACACGGTGAATGTCTACAGTCTTCGGCAGTTACATCTCCTGCAACCGGTTCTGGATGCCTTCACTGCCGAAACGGGGACAAAGGTGCGTGTCGTTTACGCCAATAGCGGGCTTGTCGAGCGACTCAAACGCGAGGGACGATCATCGCGCGCCGATCTATTGATCAGCAACGACTTCACCAAGCTTGTTGCCATACAGCAAGCCGGGCTCACCGAGCGTCCCAGCATACAAGCGAGCGGCCCCCATGGGGATGCGGCAGGGTCAGCCGAGCAAGGTGAGGCTGCGCTAACGCAAGAAGGGACTCCGCTAACACAAGATGGGACTGCGCTAACACAAGATGGGGCTCCGCTAACGCAAGATGGGGCTGCGCTAACACAAGATGGGACTGCGCTAACACAAGATGGGGCTGCGCTAACGCAAGAAGGGGCTGCGCTAACACAAGATGGGACTGCGCTAACACAAGAAGGGGCTGCGCTAACGCAAGACGGGGCTGCGCTAACACAAGATGGGGCTGCGCTAACACAAGACTGGGTTGCATTAACGCAACGCGCCCGGGTGATCTTTGCCACCACCTCGGTTGCCGCGTCGATCGAGGGCTATGCCGACCTAGCCGAGCCCGGCAAGTACCGGGTATGCACCCGCAGTGGCCTGCATCCCTACAACCTTGCCCTATACGGCTTCCTGATTGAAATCTGGGGGGCAGAGGAATTTCGAAAGTGGTTGACCGGCATCAAGGCCAATCTGGGACGCCGTCCGCAAGGGAATGATCGCGACCAAATCCGGGCGATTGCCGCGGGCATCTGCGATGTCTCGATTGGCAACAGCTACTATTTTGTCCGCATGCAACAAGACCCTGCCCAACGCGAATTTATCGAGGGGCTTGCGGTGGTGTTCCCCTCGGTGGCGAGTGGCGGCACTGCCATGAATGTCTCGGGGGTTGCCTTGCTTCGGCATGCCCGCAACAAGCAGGCGGCGAATGCCCTGATAGCCTACCTGCGCGGCAAGGAGGCACAACGCTTTTTCGTCTCGACCAATTTTGAATACCCCACCAATCCGAATGTTTCGGCTGACCCTGCATTGGCGGCGATTGGCACCCCCACGGTTGGGAAGCAGGGCGTTGCTGATTACAATGCAATTTCCCGTAACCAGCGGGTTGCGATGACCATCGTGATCGAGACCCGATTCGATCAGTAGGGTTCGGGTGCCTAGGCTCATCCAGAAGCCCATACCCTTTGCACACAGCCCTTGCGCCACCGTGCCCCCACCGGAGTACAGCGTGCCCGCACCGAAGTACAGCGTGCCCCCACCGGAGTACAGCGTGCCCCCACCGGAGTACAGCGTGCCCCCGCCGGGGTGTAGCGTGCCCCCGCCGGGGTGTAGCGTGCCCCCGCCGGGGTCCTACTCGGGGCGAAAGAGGTCGTCTGCCCCATCATCAGTGCTGACAGTAACCCCGACACGGCGTGCCCCCGCCGGGGTCAGGCATCGGCCGCGGCGCGTGCGGTCGAGATAACCACAACGGAGCAAAAAGGGCTCGATGACATCCTCGAGCACATCGGGCTCGATGGCGAGCGCGGCGGCAAGGGTATCGAGGCCAACAGGCCCGCCAGCAAAGGATTCGGCGAGCACGGTCATGTACTTCCTATCGAGTCCATCGATGCCATCAGTGTCAATGTTCAGGCGCGACAGGGCATAGGCAACGTCCTTATGTGTCATCCGCACGGGAACTGCCCCAGAGGCGGTCAGGGGTGCCTGCCTAGACGGTGTCGCTGGGGTCGCTGGTGCGGTTGTTCCTTCGGTTGCGGGGACAGTGGTGAAATCTATCGCCCGACGAAGCAACCGCTCGGCGATCCGCGGCGTCCCCCGAGCACAGCGCGCCAGGATAAAGGCGGCGTCGGCTTCGACCACCACCCCCATCAGCCCGGCCGCCCGCATAATGATCAAGCTCAGGTCTTTGTCGTCGTAGGGGGTGAGAAAGAGGTCGATTCCGAACCGCTCGCGCAGAGGGCGAGTCACAAGCCCCGACCGAGTGGTCGCACCAATCAAGGTGAAGCGAGGCACGGTCATTTGCACCGAGCGTGCCCCCGTGCCCTGTCCGATCATAATATCGATGATGCCGTCTTCCATAGCGGGGTACAGCATTTCCTCGACCGCGGTCTGCAGGCGATGGATTTCATCGATGAAAAGCACATCACCCTCCGACATTTTTGTCAGCAATGATGCCACGTCGCCCGCACGGGTCAGTACCGGGCCTGAGGTCGGATGAAATCCGGTGCCGAGCTCCTCGGCGATGATTCGAGCCAAGGTGGTTTTGCCGAGGCCGGGCGGTCCAGCAAACAGCACGTGATCGAGCTGGTCACCGCGCTTTTGGGCCGCGGCAATGTAGACTTCGAGGTTGTCGCACAGATCGCGTTGCCCGACAAAATCGCGCAATTTGCGCGGGCGGATATAATTATGTCCATGACGCAGATCGGGGGTGGTGTTGTCACTTGCGCCCTGCTCCGCCGCCACTGGCTGGGATAGACCAGCACGCAACGCCGAGGAGGGGTCGCGTGGCGTCGTTCGGGCATAGTTCCTATGTTCGGTCTGGGTGCGCTGTCCGCCTTTGCCTGCGTTGCCTGCGTTGCCTGCGTTGCCTGCGTTGCCCGCATTGCCTGCGTTGCCCGCATGGTCTACCCCGACCTTGCTCGATCGTGGCGTGCCATCGTAGCGGGTGCTATGCGCAGGATCGAGCAGTCGATCGTCTTGTGCAGTGCCCATTTGGCCGCTCTCCTTCGTGGCATGGGTAAGGAAGAGGTATCCATGAAGCCAAAAGCACAAACACACCCTAGCATCAAAGCCAAGACGCCAAAGCCACGCGGCGGCATGTCACGGTCGGGATAGTGCCTCTAGGACAACATCTACCCGGGGGAGGGAGACGGGGGAGGTAAGGAAACGCGGGAGGGGCTGCTAAGTCACAACCGCCGTCGGTAACCCAAGTTGTCGAGCGATCTCACGATAGGCATCGATCAGCCCGTCGCGTTCCTCGCGGAACAGGTCTTTATCGAATGACTCTTTGTCGGTTTTCCCCCAGATACGGCAGGTGTCGGGGGTGATCTCATCGGCAAGAACGATCCGCGACTCGCCGTCATCGTCGTAGAGCCGCCCAAATTCGAGCTTCATATCCACAAAGATAAAGCCGAACCCCGAGAACAGCCCCTGCAGAAAGTCGTTCACACGCAAAGCATAGGCGAGAATATCGTCCAGTTCTTGCGGCAATGCCCATCCAAAGCAGGTGATGTGTTCCTCGGAGATCAGGGGGTCGCCCAGATCGTCGTCTTTCAAGCAGAATTCCACCAGTGTCCGAGGGAGCAATTCCCCGCGTTCAAGCCCCAGCCGTTTGCACAAGCTCCCCGCGGCACGGTTGCGGACGATGACCTCAAGCGGCAACATTTCCAGTTCGCGCACCAACTGCGTGCGCCCTCCCAACTTTTCAATGTGGTGGTTAGGGATCATCAGGG
>JAHZLG010000176.1 GCA_022599995.1 Alphaproteobacteria bacterium
CGCCATCGCAAACTCGGTCTCGCCGATTTCTTGGTGGTCGGCATAGATGGCGAGGTCGACCATGCGCCCCTCGGCTGTCTCGAACTTATCGACGCGCGCGGCGAGGTCACCCGCCACAATGGCAAACAAGTAGCACGGTTTGGGGAACGGGTCTTCGAAGGTGACTTGGTGCTTGCCATTGGCCAGCAAGCGGCGTTCAATGGGATTACCGCCTGCCAGCAGCACCGGGCAGGCCCGTTGGTCGGCTTTGATGGTGACTCGATAGCTCGACAGGACATCGGGGCGATCGAGGAAGGGGGCTATTCGCTGGAAGCCTTCGGCTTCACACTGCGTGCAGTAAAGTTTTCCCGTGGTGTACAAGCCTTCGAGCCGGTGATTGGTCGCCGGAGACAGCACGCCGGTAAAGACAAGCACGCATCGATGTGGCAGGTCATAGAGGGTGATATAACCATCTTTTGCGACCACGGGCATTGGCTCTCCTGCATTGATCGACACGACCAGATCGCCAATGTCCGCGGCATTGAGCACGAGGGTGTGTCCCTTCTCAGCGGGGGCACCCGCTTGGATGGCATCGGTATAGACCATCTCCAATTGGGCACAAACCCGCGTTTCCATCGGGTCGAGGTCAAAGCTGAGCGTCACATGGGGAATTTGCCACGCGGTGGGTTGCCATTGAATCATCGGGTATGCTGTTGTCGGGTTAGGTTGGCAGGGGTTAGGTTAGTAGGGGCTAGGTTGGAAGGGGTTAGGTTGGTAGGGGCTAGGTTGGAAGAGGTTCGATTGGTAGGGGCTAGGTTGGCAGGGGCTAGGTTGGAAGAGGCTAGGTTAGTAGGGATTAGGTTGGTAGGGGCTAGGTTGGCAGGGATTAGGTTGGTAGGGGCTAGGTTGGTAGGGATTAGGTTGGTAGGGATTAGGTTGGTAGGGGAAGGTGAGCAATAACATTGTCGGGCATGACCCAGCGCGTGGTGCCGACTTCACGGCCCTGCCAGTTTTTATGCGGCAGGTTGAGCTCGGCATCGATGGTTGCTTGGGTGATAAATCCCCAGTGATGCAGCAGGGCAAGCAACCCCGCATCAGCCCCCCGCATGGCCCCATCGTGACATTTCAAGGCCAGCCCGCAGGCGTGGGCGGGGAACCAGGCCAGATAGACACCCTCGGCCCCATTTTTCAGGGCGAAGGGGACGCCTTCCGCATGTTCTTGCATTCGCCCATCCTGAGGCGAGGGCGATGCCCCCATGCGGAGCAAGCGCGAAACCATGTGATTTGATCCTCCCACCAATTCGGGGAATGCTCCCATAGCGTGCAGGATCGTCTTCGTTGCTGCAGTGCGCGCTGCGGGCATGTGGTGGCCACTGGCAAAACGGGCTGCCCCGAGGGCAAGGTTGCCAAGCGGAATGGCATAGGTGGGTGCCGAGCAACCATCGATGCCCACCGGCGCACCGGCGAGTGACACATCGCACAGGTGCTCGATGATGGCCGCAATGTTGGTCTGCACATTGTGCTGGTGGTGGACGTAATTGTTCGTCTCCCACCCTCGCGCAAGGGCAGTGGTCAGCATGCCAATGTGCTTGCCACTGCAGTTGTTGTGCAAAGGATTGGGCGTCTTGCCAGCATTGCCGAGTGCCCGCGCGGCGGGTTTGGCACTCGGCCAGTGTTGGCCGCATTCGAGGTCGGCGTCCGAACACCCTATTTTTGCCAGCCACGCTCGGGCGGTTTCCACATGCTGCGGCTCGCCGTGATGGGAGGCACAGGCAAGGGCAATTTCCTCGGGCAAGCAGGTGTAGGCACTAGGATCGCTTGCCATGGCTTCGACCAAGGCGAGGGCTTGAAACGGCTTGACTGCCGACCGCGCAAAGATGGGATGGTGCACATCACCGCCTGCAGCCAGCACCTCGCCGTCGGCGTGGACAAGGGCAAAGCTTACCCGGTGCGTAGATTCGGTTGTTTGGGCATCGATACCACCGCGGGTGAGTTGCACCTCGAGGGGGGAGTGGGGGGGTGAGGCAGATGAGAGGGATGAAGTGGGTGAGGTGACCGGGGGAGTCGCTGTCATGAGGGCTGCCTTTGTTGTTCGTGCCATTGGACTATTTGAATGACGAGACGCTCGGCAATCGCCTGTTTCGATGACTTTGGCCACCAGTCTACGCTGGGGTGCGATGCTGGGGCTGGTTGGTCGGCGGGGTACTCGCGCAGAATGCCGGCACGGTTGTCGTTGGCATTGAACACGCGGTTATCTGCCGTGAGGGCGTTCACGACCATCCAATCACATTGCTTCTTGCGCCATTTTGCGACGGCATTGGTCTCGACATTCGCGGTCTCGAGGCAAAATCCGATAACCAGCTTGGGGCGTTGGGCGTGTCGGCTGTAGGTATGAAGCAAGTCGGGCGTCTCGACCAATTTCAAAGAAAATTGCCGCGGCGGAGGCGCCTGCTCGTCCGTGTTCGTTTGGGGGAAGGTGGCAATCGATGTGTCCGACTTTTTCAGCTTGTCGCGTGCGGGGGCCGGCACGTGCCAATCGGCGACCGCAGCGACAAAGACCGCTATATCGCACGGCAACCTTTGGGCGACGGCACTGTCCATCTCGAGGGCTGAGGTCACATCAACCCGGGTGACGCCGGCGGGGGTAGGCAGGGTCACTGGCCCACTGATCAGGGTCACTGTTGCTCCTTGGTTGGCAAGGGCTTCGGCGACCGCAAACCCCTGCTTGCCCGATGAGGCATTGGAGATATACCGCACGGGGTCGATAGCTTCGTGGGTAGGTCCTGCGGTGACCAAGGCATGCAGCCCTTTTAGCCCATCGGCAGCGGGCTGGGGTTGAGGGAGGGGTGGAACGACGACTTGTTCTACGCTGTCGGGGCTATCTACGGGCAGCGCAGGGTGCGCCATTGAGTTGCGGGCAAGAGGAACGGTTTCTGCAGGCTGCGCCGCATCCTGGGTTGCGTACTGCGCCGCATCTCCGGTTGCGTACTGCGCCATATTTCCGGTTGCGTGTTGCGCCATATTTCCGGTTGCGTACCGCGCCGTATTTCCGGTTGCGTGTTGCGCAACGACCTGCGCGATAGCATGGGTGCTTGCCAATCGCCCGACACCATACTCGCCGCACGCCATCTCGCCTGCCTCTGGCGGGACAAGCACAACACCATCAGCCTGTATCTGTGCCACATTGCGGCGCGTGGCAGGGTTGCCCCACATTGCCTGATTCATCCCGGGAGCAACAATTTTCGGGATTGTTGCGGCAAGCAGGGTGGTGCTGGCAAGGTCATCGGCGATGCCGTGGGCCATCTTGGCGATTGTCTGCGCAGTAGCGGGCATCACCAGCATCAGGTCGGCTTGCCGGCTTAGGGCGATATGCCCCATGTCGGTGTCGTCTTTCGGGTCAAACAGCTCGGCAAAGCATTCTCCCCCGGTGTAATTCACGACAGCCAACGGCGTGATGAATTCGAGAGCCGATGCTGTCACAATGGTGGTGATCTTACAGCCTTGCTTTTTCAGCTCTCTGAGGGTTTCGAGCGCCCGCACCACGGCAACACCGCCGCACAGCACCGCAAGGACATGGAGGCCGGAGTGATCATGTGTCACGCATCTCACCTCATGTCTTCGCAACAAAAAGAAGGGATAGGGCTTTGCGCACACAGGCCAAGGATGCGCGCCTACCGAAAACCACGTCGCGTATGACCTTAGGCAACATTGCTGGCTCTCGATGCGCTCTCGAGGAGGGTGACACTCACCTCCTTGCCCAGAAGTGCCATAGATTGAGCAAGATCGGGGGAATCCATACGCCCAAGCAGGGCGGCGCGGATCGGACGGGCTACCTTGCCAAACTTCCCATCCGCCTCGCTTGTTGCCAAGAGGTGGAGGCGGCCTTTGATGGTTTCGGCATTCCACTCGTCGGCAGGGATGTCATGGAACGTTGCGGTGACCTTCGACGCC
>JAHZLG010000177.1 GCA_022599995.1 Alphaproteobacteria bacterium
GACATCAAAATCCCTTCGATTACCAAAGAAATCATGAAAATCGCCCTGCATCAAGCCAAGGACGGGCGGCTTCATATTCTCGATAAAATGAACGGCACGATCGATTCGCATAAGGGCGATCTCTCCCCCCATGCGCCTCGGCTCGAGACCATTCAAATCGACAAGGAAAAAATCCGCCTTGTCATTGGTTCGGGAGGAAAAGTCATTCGTGAGATTGTCGAGCAAACGAAAGCCCAGATCGACATCGGTGATGATGGCCTGATCAAGGTGTTCTCGCCCAATGCGGAATCGATCAATGCAGCACGCGACTGGATCGCATCCATCGTCACCGACCCGGTCATCGGCGAAGTGCACGAGGGCAAGGTTGTCCGTGTCGCTGATTTCGGTGCCTTCGTGGCATTTGCCCGCGGGCATCACGAAGGGCTGGTGCACGTTTCGGATATTACGCCGAAGCGGGAAGACTCGATCTACGACTACATCAAAGACGGCGACTCGGTCTACGTTGCGATTGTGGCGATCGATCCGCGCGATCGGAAGATTCGCTTGACGATGAAGGCGGTTGATCAGGAAACGGGTGAAGCAAAAGACAACCTCCAAGAGGTTATCGATGCCAACACCCGCACCCGAAGCAACGACCGTGGCGATCGCGGCGGACGCAACGATCGTGGCGGACGCAGTGACCGCGGAGATCGTGGTGATCGGGGCGACCGCGGAGACCGCGGTGACCGCGGCAAAGGCCCCCGTCGCGACCGCTAGTCGGTTGCGTTGCCGCTAAAGGGCATCGTCACCGTGCCATCAGGGGAGGGGCACTGGTGCCCAGCACTGGTGCCGGGCATTAGTGCCGGGGGACGCTGTCCAATGGGAGAGGGCACTGGTGCCGGACACTAGTGTCCGGCATTAGTGTCGGGTGCTGGTGTCGGACACTAGTGTCCCTTTCAGTATTCCCGGTGGAGTCTCGACCAATTGGTTGAGGCTCTGCCGCAAGGTCGGGGGGGCAGTATATGGGAGGGGATAGGCGGGCATGCGAAGTCAAGAAGAGGGGTGCTCTGACGCGATATTTGGCAATGCCGCGCAGGGTTGCCCCCCACTATCACCGGAAGAGCCACTGCCAATTGGGTGAGACTCTGCGCAAGGTTGGAAAGCCCAGAATATGTGAGGACACGGGAGGGCACGCGTATTGGTCTGCACTCTCGATCCAGCCTCGTCCCATCAAGGTGGTAATCAGCACTGCTGACGTTATGCTAAAGCCTCCGCTCGACGTCGTGGCATGCATTGTGCTCGGTGCACAGGATAAACTCGTTACACACGGCGATTAACACCTCGCTGCGCACGGCGAACAACAACTCGCTGCACATCCTTCTGATCCAATCTTATGTTCTTTATCCCTGACAAATATAAGCCGTTCCCGCCCATCGACTTGCCCAACCGGCAATGGCCAAGCCGAACCATCACTGCCGCACCCATTTGGTGCTCGGTTGATCTGCGCGATGGCAACCAAGCCCTTATCGAACCGATGGGAGCCGAGCGCAAAATCCGCATGTGGAACACCCTCATCGCCCTCGGATTCAAACAGATCGAGGTGGGCTTCCCAGCAGCCAGCGAAACCGACTTTCAGTTTTTTCGACACCTTATCGACAACAACCTGATCCCCGAAGACGTCACGATTCAAGCCCTCACCCAAGCCCGCCCCGAACTCATCGAACGCACCTTCGATTCGCTCAAAGGGGTGAAACAGGCGATCGTCCATCTGTACAATTCGACGTCGACAACCCAACGTCGCGTGGTGTTCAACCTCGACCGCAACGGCGTGAAGAAGATCGCAACCGATGGCGCCGAAGCGGTCAAGCGACTGTGCGAAGCCGCCCCCGAAACCGACTGGATGCTTCAATACTCCCCCGAGAGCTTCACGGGCACCGAGCTCGACTTTGCTATCGATGTCTGCGAGGGCGTCTATGAGGTCTGGGATGGGGTCTCTCAACACCCGACCATCTTCAACCTGCCGGCAACCGTGGAAATGGCGACGCCTAACGTCTTTGCCGATCAAATCGAGTTTTTCGGCCGTCATTTTTCCTATCGCAACAACATTACCCTCAGCGTGCACCCGCACAATGACCGCGGGTGTGGCGTGGCAGCTGCCGAATTGGCCATGCTTGCCGGCGCCGATCGCATCGAAGGCACCCTCTTCGGCAACGGAGAACGTACCGGCAATGTCGATATTGTAACCCTCGCGCTGAACCTGTTCACCCAAGGCGTTGACCCACTGCTCGACTTATCGGACATCAATGCGGTCAGGAGTGCTGCCGAGCACTGCAACCGCCTGCCCGTGCATCCCCGCCACCCCTATGTCGGTGAACTGGTTTTTACCGCCTTTTCGGGATCGCACCAAGACGCCATCCGCAAGGGATTCAATGCCCGGCGGCAGTCGAACGAACACGTGTGGGACGTCCCCTACCTGCCCATCGATCCCAAGGATGTCGGGCGCAATTATGAAGCCATTATCCGCATCAACAGCCAGTCGGGCAAAGGCGGTATCGCCTATATCATGGAAAATGACTTCAACCTCGCCTTGCCGCGCGGATTGCAGATCGAGTTCAGCCAGCTTGTCCAACACATCACCGACGACGATGAAACCGAGGTGTCACCCACCCTGCTCTGGGATACTTTCGATCGCCACTACCTTGCGGAAGACAACCTCACCTTCATCAACCACTGGACGAAAGAAACGCAGACCAATAGCGACAATGACTGCCAACTCAGCGTGAACATTCGTGATGAGGGTGCCCAACACAGGCTCGAGGCGACGGGAAATGGCCCGCTTGATGCCTATATGACCTGCCTCGCCAATCAGACGGGGCTCGACTTGCGAATCGAGGGCTACCACCAACACGCGATTGGCGCAGGGTCGGACGCCAAAGCCGTCGCCTATGTCGAGGTGGGAGATGGCGCAGGCACGCGGCGTTTCGGGGTAGGAATCCATCCGAACATTGTCATTGCCTCGCTGTTGGCGGCGACTTCCGGGGTGCGTCACCTGCGCCGGGCACTCGCCGAGCACAGTCTGTAAGGTCTGCAAAGTCAGTAAGGTCTGCAAAGTCAGTAAGGTCTGCAAAGTCAGTAAGGTCTGCAAAGTCAGTAAGGTCTGCAAAGTCAGTAAGGTCTGTAAGACCACTA
>JAHZLG010000178.1 GCA_022599995.1 Alphaproteobacteria bacterium
AGGCGAGGTCACCGAGCGCATCGACGACACCATCAACACCGAGCTTGCCACCGGCGAGGTCGAAGTGCGCATCAAGCAGGTCACGGTGTTATCCCCCGCGGGTCACCTGCCTATGCCCGTGAACGTCGATGCCGACTACCCCGAAGAGATTCGTCTCAAATACCGGTTTCTCGACCTGCGGCGTCCGGCGATGCTGCAGAATATCCTACTGCGGACGGGGGTCATTCGTGCCTTGCGCGAGGGTATGCAAGGGCAAGGCTTTACCGAGATTCAGACACCTATCCTTACTGCCTCCTCCCCCGAGGGGGCGCGCGATTTCTTGGTGCCCTCACGCCAGCATCCGGGGAAATTCTACGCCCTGCCCCAAGCCCCGCAACAGTTCAAGCAATTGCTGATGGCTGGAGGAATCGATAAGTACTTTCAAATCGCCCCGTGCTTTCGCGACGAAGACGCCCGCCGCGACCGATCACCCGGGGAATTTTACCAGCTCGACTTCGAGATGGCCTTCGCAACCCAAGAGGATGTGTTCAACGCCATCGAGCCTGTGTTGCATGAGGTCTTCACCCGCTTTACCAATGGCAAGACGGTCACCCCCTATCCGTTTCAACGTATCTCCTTTGCCGATGCCATGCTGACCTATGGCAGCGACAAACCCGATTTGCGGAATCCGCTGCGCATTGTCGATGTCACGGCGGCCTTTGCCGACAGCGGATTTAAGGCTTTTGCCAACCAAGTTGCCCACGGTGCCGTCGTTCGTGCGATTCGAATCCCCAATGGCGGCAAGCAAACCCGCGCCTTCTTCGACAAAATGAATGAGTGGGCACGCGGCACCGGGGCGGCCGGGCTCGGTTACATTCAGTACCGTGAGGGCACCCCCGTCGGTCCCATCGCGAAGCACCTTTCCGACGACCATCGCGCCATTCTCAAACAGGTCACCAACATCGAAGACGATGATGCCCTGTGCTTTGCCTGCGGCCCCGACCAGCAAGCCGCCCTGTTTGCCGGACAAGCCCGCACCGAGCTCGCCGAGCGACTGGAATTGATCACCGACGACATCTTCCACTTCTGCTGGATCGTCGATTTTCCGATGTTCGAAACCAACGCCACAACCGGCAAGGTCGACTTTTCGCACAACCCCTTCTCGATGCCCCAAGGCGGGATCGAGGCACTGAACACGCAAAACCCGCTCGACATCAAGGCGTGGCAGTATGACATTGTCTGCAATGGGGTCGAGCTCTCCTCGGGGGCCATTCGAAACCACGAGCCCGCAACGATGGTACGTGCCTTTGCGATCGCCGGCTATGATGCCGAGACCCTCGAACGCGAATTCGGCGGCATGCTTGCTGCGTTCCGCCTCGGCACCCCCCCCCATGGAGGCTCGGCACCGGGAGTCGACCGGATGGTCATGTTGCTCGCCGACACCCCCAACATCCGTGAAGTGACCGCCTTCCCCATGAACCAAACAGCACAGGATTTGCTGATGGGGGCACCCTCCGAAATACCCGCGGCAACCCTGAAAGAATTGGGAATCAAAATACTATGAAAGCCGAGATAGAAAACGGACTCAAACGCGCAAAAACAGCCCTCGTGTTGATTCGGAGGTATCTTTAACCCCGATACCCTCTCAGAAAAACTGGCGGCACTCAACGAGCAAATTGAAGTCCCCGACCTGTGGAACGACCCCGATAACGCGAGCACCCTGACCCGTGCGCACGCCGAGGCCGAACGCCAACTCAACAGGTGGCTGACCCTCGAGCAAGGGGTCGAGAACATCGAAGCCATGGCGGAGCTCGCCGAAGAGGAAGGCGACGAAGCAATCCTGGCGGAAACCGAACAAGAGCTGGATGACCTTGTCCGCGTAATCGAACGCACCCAGCTGGAGCTCATGCTGAACGGCGACGCCGACGGCTTCGACTGCTTCATCGAGATTCACGCCGGAGCCGGGGGCACCGAATCGCAAGACTGGACAGAGATGCTGGCAAGGATGTACGCCCGATGGGCCGAAAGCCACGGCCACGCCGTCGAAGTGGTCGACGAAATGGCCGGGGAAGAAGCCGGGCTGAAATCGATCACGATGCGATTCACAGGACGCAATTGCTTTGGCTGGCTCAAACACGAGACCGGGGTGCATCGATTGGTGCGGATTTCGCCCTTCGATGCCAATGCCCGCCGTCATACCAGTTTTTCCTCGGTGGCGGTGTTTCCCGTGCTCGATGATTCCATCGAGGTCGAAATCCTCGATAAGGACGTCCGCGTCGACACCTACCGCGCGTCGGGGGCGGGAGGGCAACACGTCAACAAAACGGATTCCGCGGTACGCCTCACCCATGCCCCCACCGGCATCGTGGTGCAGTGCCAAAGCAGTCGATCGCAACACAAGAACCGCGCCGAAGCCAATCGGATGCTCCGGTCACGCCTGTACGAGATCGCCCTGCGCGAGCGTGAAGAATCTACCAATGCTGCCCATCGCGACAAATCCGACATCGCGTGGGGCAGTCAAATCCGCTCCTATGTGTTGCAACCGTACCAAATGGTGAAAGACCTCCGCACCGGGATCGAGCGCGGCAATGCCCAAGGCGTGCTCGATGGCAGTATCGATCCGTTTCTGGAGGGTGCGCTCGCCGCCCTCGCTGGCAGCTAGGCGCAGAGTGACGAGAATGCGTGCGCCTGTGCAACTGCCTTTGTGCAGGGTGCCTAGCCGATCTGTTCCCAAACAATTGAACTGCGCATTGCCACGCCTGCTTGCCTGCACATGCCTATCTGCGCATGAGAAATAACTCATAGACCGAAGCC
>JAHZLG010000014.1 GCA_022599995.1 Alphaproteobacteria bacterium
ACACCGCAGCTGCTGAGAAATTGTCCAAAGTTCCCGTGTTCGCCCGCGTGATGCGCGCCCTCGATGTGTTTTTCGTCGATCGCGACCCCAACCGCGACACAATCCGCGACCTTCGTCATCAGACCACCGGGCTTATCGGATCGAGCAAACCATTCATGTTTTTCCCCGAAGGCAAGCGAAGCCGCTCGGGGCGGCTTATGCCTGTGAAGCGCGGAATGTTTCGCTACCTGAAAGAAGTGCCGAACAATCAGGGTTTTCACATCATCCCGATGGCGTTCAAGTACCAAATTCGTCCCGATGAGCTCTCATTGACTGATGAATTCACCTCCGGAAAAACGAGCAAGATTCGCTTCCTTGATGGCGTGCAATGGTATTTCAAAGCCCTTATAGGCAAGGTGCAGTGCGGGAATGTTGCAATCAATGTTGGAGCCCCGCTTGCCCTCGATAAAGACACTAACCTGCATGATTTTGAACCTCAGCTGACCGCGATATATCGCACGCTTGAGGATGAATTAGCCGAACGTGTCACGACCCCCGTCCGGTTGAGCGATCAACGGCATGAACGGTCGAAAGACAGTAATAATAGCCGCGCAATTGCGTGATCAGCGCTTCCGCTTCAACAGTGTTTGGCACGCCCTCATCTTCGTGACGCTCTTTTCTCAATGACCGAAAAAACCGTTTTGATCACGGGGGCAAGCAGCGGTATCGGGCTTGCCACCATGAACATCTTTGCTCGTGAACCCGGGTGGCGGGTGTTCGCAACGATGCGTCAACTGCCCGAAGACAGACGCGCAATGGGTGGTGTGATGCTTCCTGATAATGTGACGCTGTTACCTCTTGATCTTGGCGACCCCGCGTCTGTCCGTGCCTGCGCCGATGCCTTGCTTGCCCAGTCCATTCCTGACCTGATCATCCATAACGCGGGAATGCAACAACCTGCCGCGGCCGAAGACACCACCCGTGAATCGCTCGAGCAGCAATTTTCTATCAATATCGGCGGAACGTGGCAACTCACGAATGCGCTGCTCCCTGAGATGATGAATTCCGCCCCTGAGCAAAGTACTGGCGCAAATGCTGGCACAACGAAAAAAAGACGGCGCACGACAAACCGCCGGATCATTTTTGTTGGTTCGGTTTTTGGCTACTCGGCATTGCCATTTCGAGCCGCCTACGTCACCATCAAGCATGCTATCGAAGGGTATGCTTTTGCCCTTCGCTTGGAATTAGAAGGCACGGGTATTTCGGTCGGTGTCGTCCAACCCGGCCCCGTGGCGACAGCCTTTCGCACCAATGCGTTTCGCTATATTGATCGCGATGCCCTCGCCAAATCCCGACATCATGCCCACTATGACAACGTTGTCGCCCGGTTGACGAAAGATCATAAGCCTTCGCTCACCATTCTTAGTGCTGAACAAGTCGCCAAAGTCCTGCTTGCCCTTGCCAAGAAGCGACGGTTACCTCATCGCACTCCGGTCGGCTTGCTTGCCCAGCTGTTATGGCTGAGCACCTTCGCACCCTATGCCATTCAAGAGCGACTCCTGCGTTTCGCCTCACGCGGTGGGCGCGTCTGATTTACGCGGCATGATCTCTCCGCGTGGGCAAAGTTGCCTTGTCTGTGCCCCATTTGCGGCAAGTTCTTCGTTAGCTCTTGAATTCCATCGCCGATTCTATCTCCGTCTCGAGGATCATCCTCTCCTATGCTTTCTTTTCTCAAACGTGTCACCTATGCGCTGTTGCTCGTCGGTATCGGTATCGGTATCAGCATCACGTCGAACACCTTTGCCAACGGACGCGATGACCGATACACGTCAATTGCCCTCCTTGGCGAGATTCTTGAAGACATCAAGCAGAACTATGTGCGCGAGATTGACGATGATGTCCTGCTAGATGCCGCCATCGAAGGAATGGTTGGGGTGCTGGATAAGCATTCGCAGTATTACAGCCCGGAAGAATTCGCCCGCCTTCAACAACAGTCGCGCGGTGAGTTTGGCGGCATCGGTATCCGGGTAACCCGCGATGACGAGCGCAAAGCCATCGCGGTCAACTCGGTGATCGAGAACACCCCCTCTTCCCGTGCTGGATTGCAGGATGACGACCTGATCATTGCCATTGAAGGCACGTCCACCCGCAACATGACCCTCGCCGAGGCCGTGCGGCGCATGCGGGGCAAGGTCGGCACCAAACTCACGATCACCATCCGAAGGGGCGATGAGCGGTTCGATGTGACCCTGAGCCGTGCGATCATCGACCTGAACCCGGTGAACGAGCGGATTGTCGACAACACCATCATTTACATGCACCTCAGCGGATTCAACGAACATTCAACCGAATCGCTCGAGAAAGCCTATGCCAAACTCGTCGCCGAGCTAGACAGCAATGGTCTTGCGCCCACTGCAATGATCCTTGACCTGCGCAATAATCCGGGGGGGCTTCTCAGCCAGGCGGTGTCGGTGTCTGATCTGTTTCTCAATCGCGGCGAGATTGTCTCAACGCGTGGGAGGGAAGACAACAATGCCCGTCGGTTCAATGCCTCACCCGGCACACTGAACGGGAAATTGCCATTGGTCTTATTGATCAACGAGAACTCGGCCTCTGCATCGGAGATTGTTGCTGGTGCCCTAAAAGATCATCGGAAAGCCACCATTGTGGGCATCACGAGCTATGGCAAGGGGTCAGTACAAACGACTTTTCCCATCGGTGATGCTGAGGTCACCGGTGCGTTGAAACTCACTATTCAAAATTACTACACTCCCGATGGCAATTCGATCGACGAAACCGGTGTTGCGCCCGACGTTGAGGTGATGCTCGCCGAGCAGGTCGAGGGCGAGCCGTTCAACGACAACCAGCTCGATGCTGCCGTCGACTTTATCCGCGGCCGATAAGACGTCTCAAGGGGGCAGCCATTCAGTGGTTGCCACTAGCGGACGCCGCTCAAGTGGGGGGGTGTAGCCACTAGTGGCTGCCGATCAGCGGATGCTACTCAGTGGTTGCCCCTAGGGGTTGCCGCTCAAGTGGGGGGGTGTAGCTACTAGTGGCTGCCGATTAGTAGTTGCCGCTCAATTGGTGGTGTTCCGCTCGGAGTGGATGCCGATCATGGGGGTGTATCCGCTCAGCGGATGCCACTAGTGGCTGCCGATCAGTGGATGCCGCTAGTGGATGCTGCTCAAGTGGGGGGGGTATCCGCTCAGGGGTTGCCGCTCAATTGGTGGTGTTGCGCTCGGAGCGGATGCTACTCAGTGGTTGCCGATCATGGGGGTGTATCCGCTCAGCGGATGCCACT
>JAHZLG010000179.1 GCA_022599995.1 Alphaproteobacteria bacterium
AACCCACCCTCGAGCGGGTATGGGAGGAAGGACTCGCCCCCTTCATCGCCGAGCGCATCGACGAGCGACAAGCCTATGAGCGCACCACTGCCCCCCTGCGCGACTTTATGTTGCAATTCACGCGCAAGGTTGACCTCCAGCTGTTTTTTGACTTGGGCTCTATTGAGGCGGTAGAAACCCCTGCTGATACGCCGTTGCGGGCTTTGGTGCCGGCGTTCATGATCTCCGAGTTGAAGCGGGCATTCGAGATCGGTTTCTTGTTGTTCATCCCCTTCTTGGTGATCGATATGGTGGTGGCGTCTATCCTGTTATCGCTTGGGATGATGATGTTGCCACCGATCATTGTGTCATTGCCGTTCAAGCTGATATTTTTCGTTTTGGTTGACGGCTGGTTTTTGGTTGCGGGCTCGTTGGTACGGAGTTACACGGGATGACACTAGATGTAACGTCTCTGCCCTCCGAGCACGGCGATGCTGATCGCAAGGCGGACAACCCGAATGATGGGCACCCGCCGGAGGCTCCGGTGCCGCTGGAAGCTCCGGTGCCGCTGGAAGCTTCGGTACCATCAGGGGCTCCGCTGCCGCCGGTGCCGCCGGCTCCGTATGCGATTGGCGACAACTACCGTGCTGTTTTGCGCTGCGTGCCGACGGGGGTTGCGGTTGTGGGGTTATCGGTGGGGGCGAAGCGTGCCACAGGCCTCCCTGAGCCGGCAGATCACGCCGCCTTCCCGAGCGGAATAACCGTGAATTCTTTTGCTTCGGTCTCCCTTGTCCCGCCAATCTTGAGCTATTGCGTGGGCGAGGCGAATATCAAGGCACCGCTGTACATCGGGGCAGCCTCATTCGTGGTGCAATTCTTGGGACACCCCGAAGGCGCGGGGTTGTCGAATGCCTTTGCTTTCAACGATGAACCGCGCTTTGCTCCCTTCACGTCCAACCCCCTGTGGCATGGTGTGCCGTTGTTGCCGGGGATTCTTGGGGCGTTTGCGTGCACCCGGCATGCTGTGATTGGTATCGGCGATCATACCGTTGTTTTTGGTCTGGTGCACGAGGTGTATCATCCCGCCGCGCTGCGCGAGGGACAAGGTGCCGATCCGTTGGTCTATCACTTCGGGGATTACGCATCGCTTCGAACATCGTGACACGACACGGTTGGGTGATGGCTTGCGTTGATCGTGATAGTCCCTGTTGCCCTTTTGTTCTTTCTGCTTCCATCGCTGCTTTCGTTCTTGTGAAGGATGATCACGAACACCTATGACAACGGCCATTATTGTTATCATCATTGCCATCGCGTTGAGCAGCTTGTTCTCCGCAACCGAGGCTGCCTTGCTGGGGTTCTCATCGGCAAAGATGTATCGTCAGCAGCATTTTCGCCGCGCGAAGATTGTCCTTCGGATGGCGGAGCACAAAGAGCGCGCCGTGGCAGGCATATTAATCGGCAACAACCTGGTGAACATTCTGGCGTCGTCGTTGGCGACAAGTCTCTTCATTGATGCCTTTGGGGATATTGGCGTGTTGTGGGCGACCCTGACCATGACCTTGACCATTTTGCTGTTAGCCGAGATCATTCCCAAAACGATTGCGATCAAGTTACCGGAACAGACTATCCGCTTTCTTGCTCCTCCGGTGGCGGTGTGGCTGTTTTTGCTAACCCCCTTCTTGTTTTTTCTTCGCCCGAGCACGACGACCGCCTCGGCCGAGGATACCGAGGAGGAGCTGCGGGGCTCGATCGATTTGCACCGCAGCGATCCCAGCGAGGGAAAAATGCTGCACTCGGTGCTTGATCTGGATACCGCCGTGGTCGAGGACGTGATGACACATCGCAGAAATGTGGTGATGCTGGATAAGAATGCGCCCCTCGAGAACATCATGAAGACCATCCGGTCGTCTTCGTTCACTCGGTACCCTGTCTATGACAATTCGGTCGATAACCTTGTCGGGGTGGTGCACTTGCGCGACCTGCTGTTCGCGAGCGCGGTGGGCGATTGGTCGGAGAATGTGCTGACGCCCCCCTGGTTCGTCCCCGAGCTGACGGTGCTGCGCGATCAGTTGACGCAATTCCGCACCCGCCGCCAGCATTTTGCTCTGGTGGTCGATGAGTACGGCGGGTTTCAAGGGGTAGTAACCCTTGAGGACGTCCTTGAGGTTATCGTGGGCGAGATTGATGACGAGCACGATGGTGTTGCTCCTGTTGCGGTGACGCACGAGGGCGAGAGCTACCGAGTGCTCGGCGACACGCCCTTGCGGGCGTTGCGGCGCGACTATGATTGGGTGCTCGAAGAGGATGACGCCGTGACCCTAGCCGGACTGATTATCCGCCGAACCCGCGTGATCCCTGAGGTCGGACGCGTCTTTGTGGTCGATGATTTCCGCTTTGAAATTCTGCAGCGTGATGGTTATCGTTTAACCGACATTCGTGTGACGCCCCCGAAACCCTAGGGTGCTTGCCCGTCTTGCTCTAGGGTGCTTGCTGCCCTTGCCCTAGGTGCTTGTTGCTCTTGCCCTAGGTGCTTGTTGCTCTTGCCCTAGGTGCTTGTTGCCTTTGTTGCCTCACCCCCTTGTGCCTCACCCTTGTGCCTTGCCCGTTGTGCCCTAGGGTGCTGCCCTAGGGTGCGTGCCCTAGGGTGCTTGCGGCCACGATGAGAAGGCAAGGAGCCTGATGCGACGGTTTTTTCCCCTCCGGTCGGGCAGTCTTTGCTTTTGTGTTCGCCTTCCTTTCAATTCCAAATAGGGCTCACTGCCCCATCGTTCTATGCCATTGCCGCGTCCTACTGCTCGCCAGCACTTTCACCGCCGCACCATCGTGATGGACGGCTATCTCCGCGAGGATGGGCTCTGGGAGGTCGAGGGCACGCTGACCGACACCAAATCGTACAGCTTCCCCAACCAAGCCCGCGGCACCATCAATGCAGGTGAGCCGTTGCACGCCATGAGTGTCCGCTTTGTCTACGATGACGACTACACTATCAAGGGCGTCGAGTCGGTCACCGACGGTTCGCCCTATGCCATATGCCCCAATGCGGCGTCGGCATTCACGGCGGCGGTAGGGATGCCCATTGCCGGAGGGTTTCGCCAAAAACTCCGCAACAAGGTCGGCAAGATTGCCGGGTGCACGCATATCTTTGAGTTGTTTGGCACGATGGCAACGGTCGCCTTTCAGACGTCATTTCTGGGCAAGCGGCGGGTTAGCACGCAGGATTCCTCGGTGACGCATCGCTCACCGGGGTTGTTGGATACCTGTTATGCCTTGCGCTCGGATAGCCCTGTGACCCGCATGTTCTGGCCCGAACACTACACAGGGGCACTAGCACCCACACCCCCGGTGACCGGGGTGACCCCAGTGACTGGGGGGACTGGGACGCCCGAGTCTACAACAACAGAGACTTCTAGATCGGAGTCCACAAAGTCAGGTGTACCCCCGTCACGGGGGGCACTAGCACCCACACCCCCGGTGACCGGGGCACTAGCACCCACAACCCAGGTGACTGGGGGGACTGGGACGCTAGCGTCCGGGGCACTAGTGTCCGGGGCACTAGTGTCCGGGGCGCCCGAGTCTGCAGATTCCCGGAAGGATTCGCTTGGTGGATAACGAATCCCTCCCCCCCTCCCCCCCATTGCCTGACTCCTCGAAGGCGCGCGTGCCGGTTGCGCGTCCGCTGGCGAGCGACTGGTCTCCCGACCAGCGGCTGACCGAGGTCACCATGAAGGAGTCGGGGGCAATTCAGCGGGCGCGGCACATCGAGAACGAACGCAATGTTGCGATCAATGATTTGCTGCTTGGCAATCGGTTTTGCCTTGAAGACGCCCCAGCGCGTGGCCCGTACAAATTATGCCTCGAGGTGCCTGATGCGCAACGCCTGCATCTCTTGGTGACCGACGCCGAGGAGCATACCCATTTGGTGAACATGTCGCTGCGTCCGTACCGGGCACTGATCAAGGACTACTTCATTATCTGCGAAAGCTACTTCAACGCTATTCGGACGCTGTCCCCCGGGCAAATCGAGACCATCGACATGGCGCGGCGCGGGTTGCACGATGAAGGGAGTCAGCTCATGCGCGATGCCCTCGGCGGCACGATTGGGCTCGACAAAGCCACGGCACGGCGGCTGTTTACCCTTGTTTGCGTCCTGCACATTCGTGCGTGAGGCGGAGATGGCAGCACGAGACATAACATATCGTGCTGATAGCGTCATCGTCGCGGTGGCCACGCGGGTTGCGGGGGACACGACTACGGTTAGCGGGGCAGGGGTTGGCGCGTCTGGAAGGCCTGGAGGGATGGGCGAGCGAAGAGAGAGGAGGGCATTGCGGCTATTTTCGGCACTGCCTTCTTGGCAGGCGAGCGAAAGGAGGAGGTGATGAGTGGGTTGCCCGGGGCGGTATTGTTTTGTTGCAGTATGAATGCGGTGCGATCGCCGATGGCGGAATCGATGCTGCGGATGTTCCACGGGGGACGGATATACGTGCAATCGGTTGGGGCTCGGTGCGGTGAGCCTGATGGGTTCACGGTCGCCGTGATGGAGGAGCTAGGCGTCGATTTGTCGCGTCATATTCCCCGTGATTTCGGTGCGCTTGAGGACGATGCTTTTGATTTGATCATTGCCTTATCGCCGGAAGCGCAACACCACGCCTTAGAGATGACACGCACGGCGGCGATTGACGTTGAATACTGGAACACTTTTGATCCGACGTGGGTTGA
>JAHZLG010000180.1 GCA_022599995.1 Alphaproteobacteria bacterium
CGGTTGCAAGATGCGGCCGGGCGGGTGCTGAAGGTTTACTCGATTGCTCCTCCTCAGCCGGTGATGTTGCAGGCTGAGACGGTGCTCTTTGAACAAGAGCTTGCGGGCATTCCTCCTTCGACCGACCGAATTTTTGTGAGCTGGAATTACGATTGGGAGCTGTGGGCAGAACCCTACGAAATCCTCCCTCTCTCCCCATAGCACTGCTCCCCGTCCTCGTGTTGGTGGCGGGCGTCACGGCGACACCTTGCGCCCACTGTGATGGTGTCCCGCACAATGACGGTTCACCGTGCGATGCCGGGTGCATCGCAGTGGGCGGCGTGCCAGCCCAGCAGAAACCTCGATCCGCTTTTGTTTTTCTCGACCCATGCCTAGCATGTGCCCTGCCTCGCACGGTCGACTACGACACTGACGCATGCATGTGCACCGTGTCGATGCGTGCAAGTGCACTGTGTCGATGCGTGCCAGTGTTAGGTGGTCGGTATCGCGCCCTGTTTCACCGCTTGTTTGTTTTGGTGGGCGAACATAGCCCCTGATCCTGTTTGCTCTTCCTTCTTCGCCGAATGGTCACCGTGTCTGCTGATTCTTCTTCGCAACCTGCCACGATGGGCAGTCGTGCCCTTCTGATTCTTCTTCGCAGCCTGCCACGAAGGGCAACCGTGCACTTCTGATGACCCAATCCACGCCACTCTTAGATTCGGTTGACCAAAAAGGGGGTATCAAGCACCTCGACCCCGAGCGATTGCCCGCATTGGCCCGCGAGGTGCGCGCCGAAATCATCGACATTGTTTCCGAGACCGGGGGACACCTTGGCGCAAGTCTGGGGGTGGTCGAGCTCACGATCGCCTTGCACTATGTTTTTGACTTCCCCCACGACCGCGTGATTTGGGATGTGGGGCACCAGTCTTACCCGCACAAGCTGCTTACCGGACGCCGCAAGCTTATGCGACGACTGCGCCGGGAAGACGGTGCATCGGGATTCCCGCGCCGGGCAGAAAGCCCCTACGATGCATTTGGCACAGCCCATAGTTCGACCTCGTTATCGGCGGCGATCGGCATGGCGACGGCAGCCCGCCTGCGCAACGAGAACCGTCATGTGATTGCCGTGATCGGCGACGGGGCGATGAGTGCCGGGATGGCATACGAAGCCATCAACAACGCCTCCGATGTGGGCATCACCGTCGTGTTGAATGACAATGATATGTCGATCTCGCCCCCGGTTGGCGGCATGAGTCGCCATTTGCAGGGGTTGCACCGAAAACTGAAAGCCGGGCTCCGGCAAAAGGGCAAAGACTTAGGGGAAAACATTGCGAAGACGCTGCCGCGCCCGGTCGGGTCATTGGTGGCCGAAATCGGCAAGCGGGTCGAGCACACCCTTATCCCGCTTGCCCCACTGCGGTCCGATCACGGCAATTGGTTCGAAGCCTTGGGGCTTGCCTACGATGGCCCGGTTGATGGGCACAACCTGCATGCGTTGGTCGAGGCATGTCGGGCACTCAAGGCGGCGCGCTCGGCTTCTCCGGGGGGTCGGTCGAGTCGGTTGCTCCACGTGGTGACCGAGAAGGGCAAGGGGTTTCCTCCGGCGGAGCAAGCCGCCGACCGCCTGCATGGGGTGACCTCCTTCGATAAGGTAACCGGGCGGGCAGCCGCGGCATCATCGAATGCGATTGGGTTCTCACGCCTCTTTGCCGACGAGCTGTCCAAAGCCGCCACCGATGATCCGCGTATTGTGGCAGTGACCGCGGCGATGCTCTCAGGGACAGGGTTAGCGTCCTTTCGAACGCAACACCCCGATCGTTGCTTCGATGTCGGGATTGCCGAGCAGCACGCGGTGACCTTCGCGGCAGGGCTAGCGTGCGAGGGGATGATCCCGGTCGTAAGCATCTATTCGACCTTTTTGCAACGTGCCTACGATCAGGTGGTGCACGACGTCGCCCTGCAAGGGTTACCCGTGCGGTTTATCGTCGATCGAGCCGGCTTTGTCGGGGCCGACGGCGCAACCCATGCGGGATGCTATGACATGACCATGGTCACCCCGCTGGAGAATACCGTGGTGATGGCGGCGTGTGATGGCGAGCGGTTGGCGGGCATGCTGCAGACCGCACTGCAGATCGATGATAGGCCTAGCTTCCTGCGGTTTGCCCGCGGCACGACGACCCCCTTGCAGGACAAAGCCGTCGCCCTGCCTATCGGGCGCGGGCGGGTGGTGATCTCGGGTGAGAATGTGGCATTGCTTTGTTTGGGCAGTCGAGTACTCACCGGAGTCGAGGTGGCCGCGCACGCACGCGACCGCTTGGGTTGGCAACCGACTGTGGTCGATGCCCAATTTGTGAAGCCGCTAGACACCGTGCTGTTGGCACAATTGCTTCGTGCCCATCACTCGGTGGTGGTGGTTGAAGATGCGGCAGGGGCTGGGCTGGGCTATGCGGTGCTGAGCCACTTGGGGACAGACAACCGATCGGGGTTGATGCAGGTGCACGTGCGGCAGATTCCCGATCAATTCATCGACCAAAAAGCGGTTGAGGAACAATATGCTGTGGTTGGGCTCGACATGGAATCGCTCTTGTCCTTGATCACTGATTTGCACAAGCAGGCAAGCTGAACCCGCCGCACGCTGTTGCCAGCGAGGCATCGTGCTGACTCTGCTGCTGACTCTGCTATTGAACGGCAAGTCGATGCCGCTGCCACAGAAGGAATTGACGCGATGACCAGCAGCACCATGCGCAGTGATACGCCCATCACGCCCCCCCCGATCCCCCGTGCGGACAGTGCCTCGGCGTTGCCATTTGTGAAGTGGGTCGGAGGCAAGCGCGGGCTGCTCCCGACGATAACGAAACATTTGCCCCGCACCATCGACACCTACTGGGAGCCCTTCGTCGGCGGGGGTGCCGTGTACTTTGCCTTTGCCGACCGGATCGGCCAAGCCTATCTGTGCGACACGAACGAGGAGTTGGTGCTCGCCTATCGGATGGTGAAGCACGAAGTCGAGGCGTTGATCGGCAAGCTCCAAGAGCACGCCAGTAACCACAACGGCAAGGAGTACTACGGCGAGATTCGATCACAGCGTCCTGTCGATGCGCTGGCACGGGCGGCACGCTTCATCTACCTCAACAAGACGTGCTACAACGGGCTTTATCGCGTGAACAAGAGCGGGCAATTCAATGTCCCGGTGGGCACGTACAAAAGACCGAATATCTGCGACTCCGAGCGGTTGCGCGAAGCCAGCCGTGCCCTGCGCAAGGCGACCATTCTTCTGGGCGATTTCTCACAGACGATCGCGTGCGGCGATGACGATTTCGTCTACTGCGATCCCCCATACCATGAAACCTATAACAGCTACCAACCGAACGGATTCGCGCTTGCCGATCAGGAGCGGCTGCGCGACGCTGCGTTGCGGTGGGCGGAGGGCGGGGCGAATGTCATGGTCAGCAACTCGGACACCCGCGAGATACGTGACCTGTATGGTCAATTTCGTCTCAACGAGGTTGTGTCCCCGCGGCAGGTGAGCTGTAAGGCGGCATCGCGGGGCAGGGTGGGGGAATTACTGATGACAAGCTACTGACGCATCGGGCGCGATCGCGCATGGGGAAGGGAGGTTGATGTAGGTATCACCTTGCACGCACCCTTGCCGCGATAACCGTCGCGACCACGAACCAGCGCACCCCTTGCCGCGATAACCGGCGCGACCACGAACCAGCGCACCCCTGCCGCGATAATCGGCGCGATCGCGAACCAGCGCACCCCAACCGAATATCCCCACCCGCGCAGCCCCTGCTCGCCGTTGACAAAATACAGGGCACAACCTAGTGTCCCTTCTTTGCTTTTTGCCGCATACCAACCACCACCCCCGACTGATTCCAAGGAAAACCTCGCCATGCCTCTCATGAGTACTCCGGTGCGGATTGCCATTCTGGGTGCCACCGGCAATGTCGGCCGAGCCCTGCTGACCACCCTCGACGAACGCCAATTCCCCGTGGGCGAAATATATGCTCTTGCCTCGAAAAAGTCGGCGGGCCGAGCAGTCGCATTTGGCGATCGCGAGCTCAGCATCATCGATGTTGCGACCTTTGATTTCACCAAAGTCGATCTTGTCCTTGCCTCCGCAGGGGCAGAGACCACCAAGGAATATGCGGCCAAGATCACTGATGCGGGTGCCATCATTGTCGACAACTCATCGGCGTTTCGAATGGACGAGCAAGTCCCCCTCGTCGTGCCCGAGGTCAACCCGGGTGCCCTTGATGTCCGCCCGCCCAAGGGCATCGTAGCCAATCCCAACTGCTCGACCATTCAGATGGTGACGGCGTTGAAGCCGCTCCACGATGCGGCGACCATCACGCGTATTGTCGTGTCGACGTACCAATCCGTCTCCGGGTCGGGCAAGCAAGCCATGGATGAGCTGTTCGAACAGACCAAAGGATTCTACACAACCCAAACCGTCGAGCCCGCGCAATTCACGAAACAGATTGCCTTCAACGTCATCCCCCCTCTCTCCACCAACCTACCTTTAC
>JAHZLG010000181.1 GCA_022599995.1 Alphaproteobacteria bacterium
CACCTTCGTTGCTTTGGCACCCCGCCTTGCGGGCGGTTGTTGTTTCTCTTTTCTTTGTTGCTGTGCTCATGACCTTTGATCCGTTGCCCACGCACTCGCCACCCGAGTCGGAGCCGACCCTTTTTGACACAGCCCACTCCGGCACCGGCGGCCCGTCGTCGCGGCACGTTTCGCGCAAGGGGCTTTCGATCACAGTCGATGACCGACGCAACAACAACATCACCGATTTTGGGCATCGGGTGATGGAACAGTCTTATCTTTACGGCGAAGAAAACGTGCAAGACATGTTTGCCCGTGTGGCGATGCACTATGCCGACGACAACCGTCATGCCCAGCGGCTCTACGACGCCATGTCGCATCTTTGGTTGATGCCTGCGACGCCGATCCTTTCGAATGGGGGCACGAGTCGCGGGTTGCCGATCTCTTGTTTTGTGAATGAGGTTGGTGATTCCCTGCACGACATTGTTGGCACGTGGAACGAGAACACGTGGCTTGCCTCACGCGGGGGCGGGATTGGCACCTACTGGGGGAATGTGCGGTCGAATCACGAAACGATTGGCGAGGTGGGGACAAGCTCCGGGATTTTCCCCTTCATCAAGGTCATGGACAGCATGACCCAAGCGATCAGCCAAGGGGCTATTCGTCGGGGATCGGCGGCGGTGTACCTTCCGGTTGATCACCCTGAGATCGAAGAATTCATCGAGATGCGGCGCGTCACCGGCGGAGAAATAAACCGCCGCATGCCCGAATTGCACCATGGCGTGGTGATCACCGACGCATTCATGCAGGCGGTGGAACGCAACCTGCCGTGGGAGTTGCGCAGCCCGCGCAAGTCGCGTGAGGTACTGCGCACCGTGAAGGCCCGTGATATTTGGGTGAGCCTGTTGAAGGCGCGCATCGAGACGGGCGAGCCCTACATGCTCTTCATCGACCACGTGAACAGCGCACGCACCGAGAGTCACAAAGCGGAGGGGCTCGAGGTACGCACGTCCAATCTGTGCTCTGAGATCATGCTGCCCACCGGAATTGATACATTGGGCGAACAACGCACGGCCGTGTGTTGTCTTTCTTCGATGAACCTTGATCGCTTCGACGAGTGGGGCGATAACCCCGTTATCATCGAAGACGTGATGCGCTTTCTGGACAACGTCCTGACGGAATTCATCGACACCGCCCCCGCCGAATTTGCCCATGCGACCTACTCGGCTAAGCAGGAGCGGTCGGTCGGGTTGGGGGTCATGGGGTTCCATAGCTTCCTTCAAACCAAGGGCATCCCGATAGAAAGTCCTTTGGCGCGATCGTGGAACAAATCGATTTTCTCGCGCCTGCGCACCGCAGCAAACAAGGCGTCGCTGAAGCTTGGCCGCGAACGCGGGGCGTGCCCTGATAATGCTAAGCACGGCAGCGAAGAGCGGTTTTCCTACAAGATGGCGGTTGCGCCGACTGCCACGATCTCGATCATTTGCGGCGGCACGTCTCCGGGCATCGAGCCTATCACGGCGAATATCTACGAACACAAGACGCGCACGGCGGGCAACGTTGTCATTAAGAATCGAGCCCTTCGGACGTTGCTCGCGAAGAAGGGGGCTGACACGAAAGAAGTCTGGGAGGGCATTCAACACCACCATGGCTCGGTGCAACACCTGACCGACCTGCTTGATGATCACGAGCGCGACACCTTCAAAACCGCCTTTGAGATCAATCAGTACCAACTGATCGATCTGGCGGCAGACCGTACCCCATTCATCTGTCAGGGGCAGTCATTGAACCTGTTCTTGCCGCCGAACATTCACAAACGTGATCTCCATCGTGTGCACCACAAGGCGTGGGAATCGGGGGTAAAGTCGCTGTACTATGTGCGCTCGCGTGCCCTTCGCCGCGCTGGCGATTCGTTGGAGGCACCTCCCGTAGATTGCGCTTGGTGCGAATAAGCCCCGGGGCGGCGGCGGGAAGGGGCGTGCGACTGGAGGGGGGGCGTGTGCCTGAGCCGGCGTGCGCCTGGGCCCGTGTGCCTAAGCCGGCGTGACCTAATACGCACCTAACGCACCTCACTTAAAAGAACGCTGGGCAGAGCTCCTGGAATGGGGGGAAGGGGCGTGCGCCTGGAGGGGAGGGGCGTGTGCCTGAGACGGCGCGACCTAGTACGCACCTCACGCATCTCACTTAAAAGAACGCTGGGCAGAGCTCCTGGAAATCGACCCGCGACGGGGCAGGTGCGCCCGCCTCGCGAATGTACCGCGTGCGGGCACGTTGCAAGTGATCGCGATCGGCAGAAGCCAATGACACCGCATAACGCGCAATGGTCGTGGCATCCAACGAGGCACGCGGCGCAAACAAAAAAGCAAAAACCTCGGCATAAGCACTCGACGCCGTGTCGGCACGAAAGCGATTGGACAGGGCGGTTAATCCGTCCTCATCCCCAAGCAGGCTTAGGGCTAGCCCCCAACGGATAAGAAACAATTCCGATTGAGCCGTCAGCCCCGATTCGGCACGCAAGTCATTGGCAACCAGACGTTGCATCACAGAAGCAACCTCCTGCCATTGCTTGCCGCGCCAGTAAATGTTTGCCCGCAGCCGATCGGCTTCGAAGGAAACATCGCCGACGAGCAATGCCAGAGCCTCGTCCGTGCGCTCGAGTCTCTGCAACCCATAGGCTCGCAGCAACCGCGCCTCGCGTTGGTATCGATCTAATTCGACCGCGCCAAAGTCATTGGATTGAAGACGGGTGACGGCCTCCTCGTATTGCCCCCCCAGCATCTCCAACAGGGCAGCTTTCACAATCACCCGGCGGCGTTCAACCCCCTGATGGCGGTCAATGTACAGGCGGTTACCGACCAAATCCAAGGCGACATCGTAGGCCTCAATCCGTGCCAAACGATCTGCCAACGATTCTATCAGCCGCGCCCCTTCCTCACCCGCAGGGATCAGCTCGCGAAACCGCAGGAACAGCTCCAGCGCCTCTTGTGACTGCAGGCCGTACTCCTCGGGGCTCAACAGGGTCTGGATAAATATCTGACTCATGTTGCGCGCCACCACGAGCGAATTGGGATCGTTCTCAAGACTCGCCAAAAGGTTACGATACACGGCAAGGCCGCTCGCATAATCGCCGCTTAGGAGGTAGAAGCACCCCAAAACTTGGCGGCCTTGCACTGCCAGCAGCCCGTCATCCCAGCCAAACAGCAGGTGCCTCAGCGTCTCGATCGCCTCGGCGGACTCGAGAGCATCCTGGGCGTACAGCGGCGGGAACCCGTCAACAGCTGCCTGCAATCCCCAGAGCACATCGCGATCATTGGCCATCTCCAAGATGACCTGCTTGGCACGCGACGTGTTGCCTTCGTCAATATCGAAGAGCCCCACATTCAGGCGCAAGGCGTACTCCCGATGCCGCGCCGAGAAGAAGAGGTTGGCGGTCGTCAGCCGCTCTATCCAATCCCGGGCATCGACGCTGTTCCCTTGGGCGATGGCGACACGGATACGATCGGGGGCGATTTCCCGCTGCAATGACTGCGGGTAGAGATTCAGCAACACATCGCCACGCAGAAATGATTGCTCCGCCAGTTGAAAGCGACGGTGCTTGGTGTGGTTCACCCCAAGCCAAATGTGCGTTTCATCGTACTCACGCAAGGAGGGATTGGCGCGGAGAAGGGCTTCGGCTTGGACATACTTCCGTGCAAGCACCAATCCTGCGTAGCGTCCCAAGAGGGCAGGCAAGGTGTTCGCCTGCTCGGGGGCTTTGCTGCGGATGATCTCGTGGGTGGCAACGGCTTCGTGTCCTAAACCCTCGGACAGAAAAAAATGCAGCATGTCCAACCAGAAGGCAGGACGCTCCGATTCCAAATAATTGCCGTACGACTGGGTGAGGTAATTGTGCTCTGCGGTAAACAGGTCGAAGGTGCGCCGTCTCCCAATGAGGCCGAGCAACGACGCTTGGCGGTTAGACACATCGCGCTCGGTGAGGGGGAGCAACAAGCTGCTCGTTTCGGGAACAACGGGCTCGGCCGTGCCATCGGCGGGCAAAAAGGCCTGCGCATCACCAGCTCCATCATCAGCTTGCGGCGACGCACCGGGCGACACAGACTCGGGACGCCCCCCGCCAACCCGCCCCGCAGCCCCCTCGCGCACCACACGAAACCCCTCGCGGTGCGGCTCGAGGGTGACCGTGGGCAGGGATTCGCGAATCACCAACCCTTGAATGGTGTTCAACATCTGAAAGTCAGGCCAGCTCTGTTCGACGCGCACGCCGCCGCGTTCTTCGCCGGTCATCCCAACAAGCAGGCGATCCCCGGTTTCGGGGTCGATGAAACTCGCAGTCGCCCCCGGAGAGGGCATGACAACCAGAATGTCACTGCCGACTTCGATGCTGCCGAGCGGCACAACCCGAAGGTTTTCGGGGGGCAACGGCTGTGGATCGCGATAAAAACTATAGTGCCATTGAAACAGGCGTTTGGTGATAAGCCCGCGCGGCTGGCCGCGGGTGATGAATCGGAGCACTGTCGCCGTTGGGTGATCGATTTGCTCTACGGCGGTGACAAATGGTCTGGCAATTTCCGACAGTTGAAGCAGATTCGGGCTAAACCGCGCGCCAATGACCAACCAGTGACTGCCACCATACGCGAATGCAGCCAGTGTGATATTCTCGGGAAGCAAAAACCCCACCGATCCGAGTTCATCGGGGGGAACCGCCGTCGGACGCAACGACAGCTCGCGCTCCTGTTGCGGCGCAAGGTTTACGAGCCGTTGATCCACACTTTTGTGCTCGACTTCCAGCAGGATTTGCTGCCCGCGACGCCACGTGTTGTAATTGTAGTCGGCGGGCACATCGAGCAGGAACCGCACCCCAGCACCTGCCCCACTGCCCTGTTGCGCGCGGGGGTTACGAAACCCGAACTCACGGGGAAAGGCGGCGGCAGTATCCAACAGGTCAACGGTCAAATAGCCCGGACGCGAGAACTGCAAAGACAAGACACCGCCATCGTGCGCCGTGTCGACATTCACGGCAATCGGCCAGTTGAACACAAAACGCGTCGCCGCCTTCGTCTGCAACAGGGTAATCGGCACCTCGACGAGGTCGGGCTGTGCCGCCGCCGCCTGCGGCGGGACAAGGCTCACGGTGACGGTGTTGTCCTGTGTGGCAAAGCGCACATTGTAGGGCTGGTATAACGGGGCGAGAGGAATCTCCAAGCGGCGATTTTGGACATCGACAAACCGGGGAAAACCGACCCCCACCGTGCCCAGCTGGTCAGCAAGGGCCGAGAGACTCATGGTAACCGGCTGGCGAAACCCAATGGTCAGGTTTTCTCCGGTGGTCACGCGATCGATAACAGCCGGTTCATCGAGGGCAAAGCTGATTTGCACGATTGCCCCATCGAATGACACGCTCGGCTCTGCCACGGATTCGCCCCCACGGGCCAGCAGGTCAACAATAAGGCGGCCTTCGTTACGCACCCGCCTCGGGGGGAGGCAAGCCACGCGTTCGATGGTCTCGGGACGCAGAACAAGCAACAGCACGCGATTTGTGGGATCGCGCTGGACGTCCCGAATGTACTTGCCCAGGGTCAAAAGTATCTGCGCTTCGTTGATGTCGACCTCCTCGGGGGCGGTCAGCACGACGGAGTTGTCCTCGACCGTGCAGGTGGTCGCGGCAATGATCGTGGGGTCGCCGATCAGTTGAACCCGACCGAAGCTTGCGTGCGGCGTCGATTGAAGCCGCAGTAGGGGGGTATTGGACTGGGCACTCGCGACCCCTCCTACCCCTAGTACCCCTCCCATCCCTAGTATCCCCAATATCACTAGTATCCCCACCAGTGTCCAAACCATCCTAGCCAAGCGGATCACCCCGCCGAATTGCCATCTCATGCGCAGGAAATTCACAGGTCAGACCCTTGGTTCATCAAGACGAGCGATTCAACCGCGTCACTGTCAATTGCCTGGCTGCTCCGCGGAGAGATATGCCCGATGGGGAACAACCCCGGCCCGACGGGTTCCACCAAAACATAGGTTGTGCCCCCAACCGTAATCGCAGCGTCGCCCTCCCGCGGGGGAATGGCTAGGCCAAGAAAGGCATGCTCGGGGATCAGCACCATCACGGTGGTAACATCCGGCCACATCGCACCCAGCACGGCAGCCATGGCTGTTGTCTTCGTATCACAGTCGCCCTTGTTCAAATCGATCAGGGCGTAGGGTGACACAAACCCCGCGATCCCTTCGCGGTCACGCGTCAGCAATTCATCGTAGGGAATGGATTGGAAAAACCGCAGGGCAAAGGCGAGCTGCTCCCGCCGGTCGCTGGACGCGCGCAGGAAGATATTGGACAACACATCGAGCCGCTCGGCATATTCGCCCGCAATAGCCGCATAGTTCAACCGCACAAAACCCAGTCGGTCATCGCGGATCAGGTAGTGACTTGCCATGATATTGTCGGCGCGGTCATCCAATGCCTCGCGCACATCGAATTGGCCGTACTCCTCCTGCACCACCGCCAGTTGCCGGTGGTAATTCTCGGTGAGCAGGGCGTATTGCTCGTCAAAGTGGGCGATGGCGTCATCAATGTCCTGCTTCTGCCGCCGCAGATAAACCCCACTGCCCTCGCGTCCGACCCTGATGGACTCGCCCTCGCGCGTCACCACGTAATTGATGGTACCGGGCAGGCGATCGTTCACAAAGGCGGCAAGGGCAATCAGGTCTTGCTCATAGTCATCGAACAAGCCTTGCTGGGCTTCTAAGTAGCGGGCGTTGCGTTGATCCTGAAACGCCTGCCCATCCGCCCTGATCTGTGCCGAGAGCGCGTCCAATGAGGGAATATCACGGATGCTTGCCTCGACCTCTGCCCGGGGGAGACGCAACCTTATGCGCCACGTTTGCCGGTTGGCATCGGCAAATTCGTATTTGTAGGTGAATTGGTCATCGGTGATCTCCTTCGCAAAAGAGAGTTGCTGGGCAAGCGCAGGAGGCGCGGCCAACCCAAGACTCAGCGCACCGAGCAGCGCACCGCACACCCATGTGCCTCGCCGCACAAGAGCACGCAGCGACACAACCGATTTATCCAAAAACGCAGCCATCAACCGAAGAAAGACCAAAGAAAGAAACGCCACCAACAACGAACCCCACCAACAACGAACCCGATGACCGAATTCACCATCTTTATCCCTCAGGGGAGCACCAGCGCGGGGAGCCATCTGAACCATCACGGGGAACCATAGAGGGGAACGGAGAAAACTGGCTTGTGCCCAACCCCCTACATCATGCCATAGGCGGTCGACAAAATCACGCCACCTTCGCATGCCACGGGGGCACGTAACCCTCCGAGGCCAGCATGACCACGAACTCACCCTTGATCGAGACCGTCCCACTGGCGACCAACTCAGCAAGCGAAGGGAGCGTGCCCCGATAAATGCTTTCAAATTTCTTCGTCAGCTCCCTGCCGAGCACCCCGTAGCGCGTGGGAAACATCGTCGCAAGCCGACTGACCTGATGCACGATACGATGCGGAGACTCATAAAATACCAAGGTCGCCGGTAACTCGGCCACCAAGCCGAGCTCTTTGCGGACGCCATGCTCGGTGCGCGGCAGAAAACCGCCGAAATAAAACCGGTCGGTGGGCAACCCCGCGCAGCACAGGGCCGTGGTGATGGCACACGCCCCGGGGATGGGAACAATGACGATGCCCGCAGCGATCGCCTCGGTGACCAGCCGATAGCCCGGGTCGGCAATCAGCGGCGTGCCTGCATCGGACATCAGCCCGATAGAAGCCCCTTCTTGCAGCAACGCCAAAATGGCCGGGCGCACCTCGGCAGCATTGTGATCATGGTAAGGCCGCACCTTCGCGGCCACTGCATGGCGTACCAGCAATTGCTTCGCCACACGGGTGTCCTCGCAGAGCACCTGGTCGCACGCCGCAAGCATCTCAAGCGAACGCAACGAGACGTCAGCAAGGTTGCCTATCGGGGTGGCAATGATGAACAGCGGCATGCGTGACTCAGGCGTAGGAGGAAAGACAACAGCGCACTGGCTGGCGATGGCCCATTATCCAAATGCCACGCCGGGACGAGGGCACGGGGGGCACGGGGGCAAGGGAGGGCACGGGGGCAAGGGAGGGCACGGGGGCAAGGGAGGGCACGGGGGCAAGGGAGGGCACGGGGGGCAAGAAAGGAGGCATAAGCAAGGGGCAGGGAGCAAGACAAGAGGCAGTAAGAGATAGCCAGGAAGACGTCACCCAAGCAACCAGCATCGGTATCACGGTGCCTCGTGCCAGCTACCGCGGCGCAACCCCTGTGCCCGCGTCAACCGCCTCCCCTTCGCCATAAAGGGCATCCGACACCCCCACAACCAAAACACGGCGAGGCCCGTGTATCCCCAGCTGGACAGACAGGTCGATGTCTCCGGTTCGCGACGTTCCAGTGACAAAATTGATCATGCCAGAGCACAACCCATCACCCGCGCCCTCGGACTCGCGCACTGTCAGCCCCGCAAGGGCGTGTTCCATCGTCGCAACAACCGCCGAGCAGCGCACGACAATCACCACATTCGGCACGACAAAATGCAGGGGCACCGAAAAGCCGGGACGATCGTGCAACACCAAACTACCGGTCTCGGCAATTCCTGCAATGGCAGCGGTGACACCGATACAGTCATTGCCGTCGACTCTCCCTCCTTGCCCTTCGTAGTGTTGCACCAATACCCGTCCACACGCTTCATCCAGCAACCCGTCGGCAACCCGAAACTGCAGGGGCAACTGATGTTCGTGGCACCACGTTGCCACGCCTTCGGCAAACTCCTGTTCGTGCGCGGCGGTGATCACCTCGCAGGCTGCCTGCTTCGCACGGGTGACAAAGGCCGACCAGCAATCCGCGGGCGACAAGTGCCCCCATGCCCCGGCTGAGCTGGTTGAACCAGATGCCACGACCGTATCAGATACCCCGGCTGAGCCGGCTGAGCCGGGTGACCCGACCGCCCCGACCGTATCAGATGCCCCGGTTGAACCGGATACCCCGGCTGAGCTGGTTGAACCGGTTGAACCGGATGCACCACTACAGAGTCGGGCAAGGATGCGAGACCGCGCCGACTCCGGGGGCTCGTCTTGGTCGATGCCACTCATGCCCCCGCCCCTCTCTCAGGAGAAGAGGCACTGCTGCCATCCGTGTCCGGTGCCGGGGATGTGCCTGCAACCGAGGGTTGCCATCCGCTGTGTGCAAGCAGTGTCATGAACGGCTTAGCGTGCGGCATCGGCAATGTGCGGTGCACACACCAATCCTTTGCCAAACGACCGGCAAGGACACGTCCCACTGCCGTGTGGGCGCATTTTCCCACCAATCGATGCACTGTGTGAAACACCTGTGCCCGTCGCGCAAGCCAACCCCATCCTCGAATCAGATGCCGAGAACGCACCAGTTTTTGCCGAAACGCCGTCACTCGATGCTGCCGCATGAGGTCGGTCAAGGGAATGTCCATTGGGCACACCTCAACACAGCGTCCGCAGAAACTGCTGGCGTGGGGCAGATCATAGAATTCGCCCAACCCCGCAAGGAGAGGGGTAAGCACTGCGCCAATCGGGCCAGGATACACCCAGCCATAGGCATGGCCGCCGATCGAGTGATATATGGGGCAGTGGTTCATGCAAGCCCCGCACCGGATGCACCGCAGCACCTCGCGGAATGCTGAATTGTATATTGCCGACCGGCCGCCATCGACAAGCACCAAATGCACCGCCGTTGGCAAATCACCATGCGACCGATTCGCCCCCTCGCCGCGTGGCGCAACGAAGGTAGTGTATGCCGATATTGGTTGCCCGGTTGCCGACCGTGCGAGCAGTCGCAAAATCGCCGTGGCGTCGGTCATGCTCTCGACCACCTTGTCGATGGAGGTCACAATGATATGGGTGCGCGGCAGCGTCATGCTGAGGTCGGCATTGCCCTCATTGGTCACAACCACCGCGTGGCCGGTCTCGGCGATGAGCATGTTCGCCCCCGTGATCCCCAAATCCGCCTCAAGGAATCCCTGACGCAACTGGGCACGCGATTCCTGGAGCAACGCATCATAACTTTCGAGCGAGCGGTCTGGGGGCAAATCGGTATGGTGCTGATGAAACAGCTCCGCCACTTGCGCCTTGCGGACATGCAGGGAGGGCGCAATGATATGGCTCGGCTTCTCCTTGCGCAGCTGGATGATGTACTCGCCCAGGTCGGTCTCGAGCGGAAAAATCCCCGCCTGCTCAAGGTGGGCATTCAGATCGATCTCTTCGGTGATCATCGATTTGGATTTCACCACTTTTTTGGCGTCGACCTCGCGGCAGATGCCTTCGATGATGGTGCACGCCTCGTGGCCGGTCTCAGCCCAGTGGACATGCCCGCCTTGCGCGACAAATTTCTGCTCGAATCGAGTCAGCAGGGTCGGCAGTATCGCCAAGGCGTGGTCTTTGCGTTGCCGTGCATGGGTGCGCAATCCGTCAAAGTCCCCCAGTGCCGCAATGGCGGCGCGACGTTTCGCGACCTTCGTGGTGCGGATAAGCTCGACCGCCTGCTGGCGACTCGGATTGCCGAGCCCCGCCTGCGCGCGCTCGGAGAAAGTCCCGACGTGGTAGGCTTGTGCCATGCGGGTCGCCAAATCATCCTTCGGCGCATCGTCGGGCTGGGCCTTGCCGCGGGGTTGCGTCGCGGCACCCGCCTTATTTGGTGCCAACATTCCGTGCTCCTTTGTGCTTCGCGCGACTGGTCATCGGCGCATCCTCACCGATGGCAGGGCTATGCCGCCATGTTCCTGCCAAGACCTCCGCAATGTGATAGCACGGCCGATTGATGCCCTGATGGCGCAGGCCCGTGGCAATGTTCAGCAGACAACCAAGGTCGGCAGACACGATCATATCGGGGACTTTGCCGTCGGTGGGTTGGGTAAGGGTCTCGCATTTGCGGTGGAGCATCGAAGCCGAAATGTCGGGGTATTTCACGCAGAAGGTGCCACCGAAGCCACAGCATTCATCACTGCCCTCCACGGGCACCTGTGTGACCGTTGCCGCGCGATCGAGCAGGGCAATGGCATCTTGTGCCGACTGCGTCTCCCGCAGCGAGGAACACGATTGGTGCAACGCCACCCGCCATGGCATCGACGCCCGGTCGTGGGAGTGAGGGGCAACCTCGTGCGCGGCGGCACGTGCCGCGGGCATGGCGAGCAGCGATGAGGCCTCAGCGTCAAAGCTATTGGGATCGAAATGGCGTTGCACAAGGAATTGACACAGTTCAACCGTCTTCCCCGCCAAAACCTGCAGGGGGGACGCTTCGTGCCCTGCCTTGCTTTGCTCGGCACTGCGCTCTTCCTGCGGTTCCTCCCCCGGATCAAGCGTCGGATAGTGTTTCTGTATCATCCCCCCACACGACCCCGAGGGCACAATCACCAGATCGCACGCCGAGAATGCCTGTGCCTGCTGGAGCGCAGTGGCATATGCCCCGGCAGGGTCGCCGCTGTTGAAACTGACCTGTCCACAACAGGTCTGCACCGAAGGCACAACAAGGGTCTCACCCGCATCAAGGCAGTGCTCGATAAGTCGCATGCTCGCAAAGGCTGCCGATGGGCGCATGCTATTCATCAAACAGGTAACAAAAAATCCGATCTTCACAGAGAATATTTTACGACACCCTGCAACAAAGACAAGCACAAAAACCAGCACCCCTCCCTCTGCCCCTTTCTCCGCCCCTGCCCCGGTTGCCTGCGATCGGCACACCAACCAAAAACAACAAAGGTGCAAGCATGATGCTTGCACCTTCATCTGGGCATGATGCCCGGCGAGCGTGACGCCCAGCGGCATGATGCCCGGCGGGCGTGATGCCTACCGAGCGTGACACTCCGGGCATAATGCTCCGCTGAACAGCATACCCGGGGAGTATGATACCCCTGGAGTATCATGCCCGTGGGGTATAGTGCCCGTGGGGCGTCACGCCCGTCGAGCATCATGCTCCGTTGGGATTAGCTGGCTTGGGTCGCTTTCGCGAATTGCACCGGGACAAACGAGGTCGTCACATCATCATAGAACTGCTTGGCAACCTGCGCATTCAACGCAATGGTTTTGTCGGCAGCGTCTTGCACGAAGCTCGTCCAGGTGGCGAAGGCACTTTGGAAATCAGTCGTCGCCGTCAATTGCTTCGCAAGGGTGGTTTGCTCGGTGATAATGTCTTGGCCAAGGGAAACCGAGGTGCGGTTGGCTTCTTCGGCGGATTTCGCCAATTTCTCGGACAGGTCGCTCCAGTTTTTCATGACCGATGTCTGAAATGCCACCGACTGCTCGATGCCTTTGCTGAATTGGTCGGTGGTTTTTTGCACCGAGTCGCGGGTCACGTGAGCAGCATCATTGAGGTTTTGCTCGGCGAACGTTTGGGTATTTTGTGTCATGGGATTGGTGGTCTTTGAAGAGGAAGAAAAGAAAGAAGGGGAAGAAACAGCAGCCGCTGGCTGGGGCACTGCCTGAGGGGAAGCAACAACTGCCTGAGGCACTGCAGCTTGAGGGGAAGCAACAACCGCTTGAGGCACTGCAGCTTGAGGGGAAGCAACAACTGCCTGAGGCACTGCTTGGAGAACAGCAATTGTCTGGGGTTGGGGCTGGAGCAGTGCCTTAGGCACAACCGCTTGCTGAACTGGAGCCACAACCGTCACCGTCTTCTTGCGCGCCTTGCGCGATTTGGCCGGGGTTGATTGCTGCGATGCCCCCGACTTGGCGGCGGACTGCGAGTTGGTTGATGGGGTTTGCGACATCGCACAAGGTCTCCGTAGGAATTGCGGGGCAACAACCGTGCGGGCAACGATATTGCCTGCGTTGGTGCGCTTATGCGGATAACATAGAGGCTATTGTGCATTGTGTCAAGGATTTTTGTTGCACCGCACAATATTTATTTCTTCTTGGATTCCTTCGCGGTTTTCTGCTTGATCTCGCCCTTGTTGCGGCTGTCTGTTGTGCAACTGGACTTTGCTATCCCAAAATACCGCGGGCACGCGCGTCATTTTGCCCGCTCGAATGATGCACTGCACAGAGCCGGGTGCGCGCACGTCTCCTCGACTGTGATCTGGTTGGCGGTAGCTAAGAAGACCTTCGTCTGCAGCGACGTAATACTGTGTTCACAAAGATGTCGCGTCACCCGCGCCGGGGCCGGGTGAGAAAGACTCACGCTAACCCATTGCGCAAGGTCGTTAGGCTGTGCCTGTTGCTCAGTTATCACGTCCCAAGCGGGAGGTCTTCTGCAATCAACGCCTCGGGCGTCATGTGGGGGCGCAACAACACTGGCCGACCACGATAGATGCCGACCTCGGCAGGGAGACCAAACAGATTGTACGCATTGGCCATGCTCGACCCATAGGCTCCGGCATCCAAGACGGCGACGGCGTCGCCTGCCTGCAACGTGGCGGGCAACAGCCTTGGGGTTGCCCATGTATCGGTCGATTCGCACACAGGGCCAGCAATGCGGTAGGGCGTCGTCACAGTCTGCGACACAACCGGCACAATATGATGCCACGCATCATAAAGGGCAGGGCGCATCAGGGTATGCATGCCTGCGTCTAACAATGCGATGGGAGCAATATCGCTTGGACTGTTGCCACTGTTTTTGTCATTGTCGCTGTCACTGTCATTGTCATTGTCGTGGGCATCGCCATTGTCGCTGTCATAGTCGTTGTCATGGGCATGGGCGCGGGCATCGCCGGGTTTCAGATCGTCATCACCCGTGGCAAGACGCATCGGTGGGGCTTTTGTCCGCATCACGCGGCTCAACAACACCCCCGCAGGGCCAACCAGCCAACGCCCGGGCTCGATGGCTATTGCCATCTCCCCGGCATCGATACGTGCCCGCGCGGGAGCTAACCCCTTCGTGAGAGCCGCAGCATAATCGGTGGGCGATGGGGGCGTCTCATCTTTGTAGCGAATGCCGAGCCCGCCACCGAGATCGAGGCAGGGCACAGCAAGCCCCTCCGCAAGCAGCTGCATTGCCAGGGTTGCAATCGCCATGACCGCCGCCTCCAACGGAACAAGGCTTTGCATCTGCGATCCGATATGCACAGCCAACCCGCCGGGGATCAGCCCGTCGACGTTTTCGGGACTATGCAGGGCACGGTAGACCATCGGGACTGCCTCGATCTGGATGCCGAATTTGTCGCCCGCACTGCCCGTGCTGATCTGCGCGAGGGTGTCCGCACGAACATCGGGGTTCACCCGCAACCCGACTTTTGCCTTGCGCCCGACTCGCTCGGCACAGGCCCGAATCGCGGCGACTTCTTCGATGGACTCGGCATTGATCTGCCCGATCCCCATGCGGATGGCGGTTTCAATGTCGGTATCCGACTTGCCCACCCCCGAGTAGATCATCGCCGAAGGGGCTATTCCGGCGGCGGTGGCGGCGTGCGCCTCGCCGACCGAGACCACATCCGCCCCCCAGCGCGGCGCCAACGCCTCCAGGAGGCCGCGGCGCGGATTCGCCTTCACGGCATAATACCCCTGCACCGGGAAGGGCAAGGCTGCCAACAGGGCTTCTCCGCGCTGGACAACCTGATCAATGTTCGTCACGTAGAGCGGCGAGCCGTATTGCTCGATCAGCGCAGCCGCAGACAAGGGAGGGGCAGGCTTCTCTGACTCAGCATTCGACTCGTTGCAGGATCGATCTGTCGGGTCAGCGACAAAATTCAGAGTGCCCTGCTCATACCCCATCCACGCATGGGCGGGATTCCCCGCGAGCAAGGCATCGAAGGGGGTGGCATCCGCGGACGTAGCATGCGAGGTGGGGTGGGTCATCGGAGAGTCACAAAGAAAAAGAAGAGAAGGCAATGGCACTATGTTGTCCGACAGTTCGGATTCGGCACATAGGATTCGGCTTATCGGGATCGACACTTAGGTTCGATGCAGCGTCTGAGGGCACATAGTGTCCTGCCCTGTCTTAATAAGGCATGGCAGGTGATAGGTGAAGGCGCGCGGTCGTGGTGCGCGGCGTCAGCAGACAACAACCTCTCGGCGTATGGAAATTGAGACGCAAGGGTGATTCCTTGAAAGACAAAGCCAGTGCCTTATGATACGCAAGCCATCACCTGCATGCCGGCAGCCGCTCAATATCACGATGCTGTGATCGGTGTGCCAACCAATGCTAAAGCAACAAATTCAAGGTCGAGCCTAAGGCAGTAACACCCGCAAGATTCCCCGCCCCTCCCCGCCCCTCCCCGGCCTTTTCTTGGCCTTTCTTGGCCCTTTCTTGTTCTCTTGATGTTCTGCCCCTCCCCTCCCCGCCCCTCCCCCCCTCCTTCTCCCCCTCGCTGCCCCCCTACTGCAGAACCCTCCCTTCTCTTAATCGACACCATGCCCGACCATTCCGCCGACGCCACGGCAGCCTCTGTGCTTTTGCCCAAAACGAGCTTTCCGATGCGGGGCAACCTCGCCAAACGCGAACCCGACATGTTGAAGCATTGGGCCGCCATCCAGTTGAATGACACGCGCAAGGCACGCGCCGATGCTTTCGATCACGATGATCCGCGTCCGTCTTACTCCTTGCTGGACGGGCCTCCCTATGCCAATGGGCATCTCCATATTGGGCATGCGGTGAACAAGATTCTGAAGGATGTCGTGGTGCGCAGCCGCTTTCTCCTTGGCTATCGGGTGTTTTATCAGCCCGGATGGGATTGCCACGGGCTGCCCATCGAGTGGAAAATAGAAGAGCAAATCCGTGCCGAGGGCAAGACGCGCGACTCCCTCTCGGTTTTGGAAATCCGCCAACGCTGCCAAGCTTTTGCCAAGGGGTGGGTTGATGTGCAGCGCGAGGAGTTTCAACGCATGGGCATGATGGTGGACTGGGACAACCCCTATCTCACCATGACTCCGGCCGTGCAAGCGACCATCGTGCGGGAGCTCGGGCATTTCCTGATGAACGGCGGGTTGTATCAGGGCAAAAAGCCGGTGATGTGGTCGGTGGTCGAACAGACCGCCCTCGCCGATGCCGAGATCGAGTATCACGATCGCACCTCGCCGAGTATCGATGTGGCATTTCCGTTGGTCGACGCGGGTGGTGCGACCGGTGCGACCGGGGCGTCCGATGCGACCGGGGCGACCGGGGCGTCCGATGCGACCGGGGCGACCGGGGGGTCCGATGCGACCGGGGCGACCGGGGCGACCGGGGCGACCGGGGCGGACATCGAAGCCGCCCTGTCGGGGGCATCGATCGTCATCTGGACAACAACCCCGTGGACAATCCCCAGTAATCGCGCCATCGCCTATGCTGATGCGATCGATTATGTCGTGGTGGCAGTGACACGCGACGGTGCTATCCGCAAATTAGTGATCGCGAAGGCCTTGCTCGAGGCCTTCTTGGCACGGGTCAATGCCTATGTCCCTCCCTCCGATGCGCCTGCCTCCGATATGCCTGCGGGTGTCGCGCGCGCAACTGTGTTGGTCGAGTGCAAGGGACACCACCTCGCCGGGAAGGTCTGTCTCCACCCGTGGCACGCCCTTGATCCGCAGTATCATCGCGCGACCCCTTTGTTGCCCGGCGACCACGTGACCGACACCGCGGGAACGGGGTTTGTCCATATCGCCCCCGGCCACGGAGAAGAGGATTTCGAGCTGGGCCTTGTCCATGACCTGCCCAATCCGGACACCATCTCTTCGCACGGGCAATTTCTCGACACCGTCGCCCTGATGGCAGGACAAACAGTCATCGATGCCGAAACTGGGAAATATGGCAACGCCAATAAGGCCGTGACCGCCCTGCTTGTCCAAAGCAACGCCCTGTTGAGCGAGGGGAAAATCCGTCACTCCTACCCGCATTCGTGGCGGTCGAAGGCCCCGCTGATCTTCCGCAACACTTCGCAGTGGTTCATCTCGATGACCACGAACGGGTTACGCAACACCTCATTGCGGGCACTGAAGGGCGTGGACTTCTACCCGCCGGCCGGACGCGCCCGGCTGACCTCTATGATCGAGGCGCGCCCCGATTGGTGCATCTCACGACAACGCGCATGGGGGGTGCCGTTGCCGATCTTTGTGCACCGCGCATCGGGAGAGCCACTTCGCGACCAAGCCATGCTCGATCGAATTGCCGAAGCCTTCGCTACCCATGGCGCCGACTGCTGGTTCGACCGCGACCCCGCCGAATTTCTGGGGGACGACTATGACCCCGCCGACTACACACAGGTAACCGATATTGCCGATGTCTGGTTTGACTCCGGCTCGGCCTACGTATTCGGATTGGAGCGGCTCGGGTTGCCGGTGCCGGCTGATCTGTTCCTCGAGGGGTCTGACCAACACCGCGGGTGGTTTCATTCGTCCTTGTTGCATGCTGCAGGCACGCGCGGGATTGCCCCTTATCGTCATTTGCTGACACACGGTTTTGCCCTCGACGGCGAGGGGCGGAAAATGTCCAAGTCGCTGGGCAACATTATTGCCCCCCAAAAGGTGATGTCTCAGTACGGGGCTGATATTCTGCGCCTGTGGGTGGTGATGTCGGATTACACCGAAGACCTGCGCATCTCCGACCTGATCCTCAAGCAGACGGCCGAAAGCTACCGCAGGATTCGCAACACCCTGCGCTGGTTGTTGGGTAACCTCGCCGCACATCCGATCCCCGCCGAGGAGGACGTGCAACTGGACGCCCTTGATCGCTACGTGCTCCACCGGTTGCATCACACCAATGTCGCGATTCTGGCTGCCTACGACACCTATCAATTCACCCATGCCATGCGGCTTGCGCACGATTTTTGTGCCGTCGAGCTCTCTGCCTTGTACTTCGACATTCGGAAAGATCGCATGTATTGCGATGCTCCGTCTGATCGCCTGCGGCAGGGGGCGGTGTTTGTGCTCGACCGGGTGTTCGCAGGGTTGGTGCGTTGGTTTGCGCCAGTCCTTTGCTTCACCAGCGAAGAGGCGTGGATGACGCGGCATCGCGAAGCTAATGCCACGACTGCGGACGCCCTCGAATCGGTGCACCTCGCCACCAAGGTTGATTTCCCTGACCATTGGCACGACCCTGCGTACGCGGCGCAGTTTTCGGCTCTCTTGCCGGTGCGCGATGCGGTGAATGGTGTCCTTGAACAGGCCCGCCGCGACGGAGTCGTGAAATCTGGCCTCGAAGCGTCGATCACCTTGCCCGCCGGGATCGCTGCCGATGCTGCTGCGGCTGGCCTTGACCTTGCCACCCTTGCCGACTTCTTTATCGTCTCGGCCGTGCACATCGCGCCTGTCGAGGACGGGGAAACAGCCGCCGAAAACCACGAGGGCATACAAGTCGCGGTTTCCCCTCTCACCGCCCATGCCGACTATCGGCGGTGTGACCGGTGCTGGCGTTATACGCCAACCGAGGAATCGATGTGCGGTAGGTGCGAAACCGTTACCCGCGAAACCGTTGTCCGTGATAGCGGTGCCTAATTAGCCGTGCCCCAATAGCGGTGCCTAAGTAGCCGTGCCTCAATAGCGGTGCCCAAGACGCATCGCACGCCCTTTATGCGCGGCAGTCGCCCTCGTCCGAGCCCCATCACGGCGTGGGGGGGCAGGTGATTTCGTCCCATCGCACGCCCCTCGCCATTCAAGCACCATGTCTATCAAGTACAAATATGCCGTTGCCATTATGATGGCAGTTCTGGTCACCGATCAGCTCACCAAGCTTGGCATCTACAGCATCCGCGCCTCGCAGGGGTTCATCACCGAGGTCTTGCCGATCTTCAACATCGTGATGGTGTACAATTTCGGCATTAGTTTTGGTCTTTTCCAAGCCGATTCTGCGCTGAGTCGCTGGGGGCTGGTCGTGGTGACCTCGGTGGTCGTGTTGGTGCTGGTGGTGATGCTCACCCGGGCGCAGAGCTGGTATCGTGTCGTCTTCCTTTCCATGATCATTGGCGGGGCAACCGGCAATATCATCGACCGTATCTGGTTCGGAAAGGTCATCGACTTCCTTGATTTTCATCTGGGGGCGTGGCACTGGCCGTCGTTCAATATCGGCGATATCGGTATTGTGCTAGGGGCGTTTATGTATATCTTGGAAAGTCGCCTCGCCCCCCACCCCACGCGCGATGACGATAACGACCACGAGGAAGAAGAGTGGTAATTCCTTGCTGCCCTTGCCCTGCCCCGTGCTCCTCTTTTCGCTTCATTTCGCTTCATTTCTCCCGCAATTCCTCCTTACCCCATAGAAACACCTTCGATGACTGACTCGGTTGCTCCTTCTTTCAAAGTTCACGATCTTGCCCTTGCCGACTGGGGGCGTCTCGAGATCACCCTGGCAGAAAACGAAATGCCCGGGTTGATGATGCTTCGTACCCTGTACGCTGCCGACAAACCCCTCGCTGGGGCACGGATAGCCGGGTGCATTCATATGACCATTCAAACGGCGGTGCTGATCGAAACATTGATTGCCCTCGGGGCCGAGGTGAAATGGTCATCGTGCAACCTGTTCTCGACCCAAGACCACGCGGCGGCTGCCCTTGCGCGCGATGGCATCCCCGTCTTTGCGTGGAAGGGGGAGACCGAAGAAGAGTATTGGTGGTGCATCCGCCAGACCCTCGATGGATGGACGCCCAATTTGTTACTCGACGATGGGGGCGATCTGACGGGGCTCGTCCATAGTGATTATGCCTCCTTGATCGACGGCATCCGTGGCGTGTCCGAAGAGACCACCACCGGGGTGATGATACTCAATCGCCTGCACCAGGAGGGGGCATTGAAAATGCCGGCTATCAGTGTGAATGATTCCGTAACCAAGTCCAAATTCGACAACGTCTATGGGTGTCGGGAGAGCCTTGTCGATGCCATCCGACGCGCCACCGATCTGATGATGGCGGGCAAGACTGCTGTCGTGTGTGGTTATGGCGACGTTGGCAAGGGCTCGGCGGCATCGTTGCGCAATGCTGGGTGCCGGGTGCAGGTTACCGAAATCGACCCTATTTGCGCCTTACAGGCCTCGATGGACGGGTATGCGGTGGTGTCGCTCACTGACGTGGCGGCAGATGCCGACATCGTGGTCACTGCGACGGGGAATGCTGGGATCGTCACCCTCGAGCACATGCGTGCCATGAAGGACCTTGCGGTTGTCTGCAACATTGGGCATTTCGACAATGAGATCGAGGTCGAGGCACTCCGTAACCTCCAGTGGACGTCGATCAAGCCTCAGGTTGACCAGATCACCTTCCCCGACGGCAAGCGGCTGGTGTTGCTGGCAGAGGGCAGACTTGTGAATTTGGGCTGTGCGACCGGGCATCCGAGCTTTGTCATGTCGACCTCGTTCACCAATCAGGTGCTGGCACAGATCGAATTATGGCAACGCGGCACCGACTACGCGGTCGGCGTGCACCGCCTGCCCCGCCACCTTGATGAGACGGTCGCACGATACCATCTGCCGAAGCTGGGGGCGAAGCTCACCACCCTTACCGAGGCACAGGCCGACTATATTGGCGTGTCGGTGGATGGCCCCTATAAGGACGCCACCTATCGTTATTGATCAGCATTGATCGTCGATACTGATGCTCGGTATTGCTTGGTGTTGCGCCGTGGCATCGAGCGCGAGGCGGCTAGTCGTCTTGGCGGTTAGCCGCCTTGGTGGCTAGTCGTCTTGGTGGTTGGCCGTCTTGGCGGCTAGCCGTCTTGGTGGTTAGTCGTCTTGGCGGTTAGCCGTCTTGGTGGTTGGCCGTCTTGGCGGTTAGCCGCCTTGGTGGCTAGTCGCCTTGGTGGCTAGTCGCCGCAAAAAAGAAGCCGCCGACCTCAAGCGAGGATCGACGGCTTATCAAGGAGGAAACGCCAAGTGCAATAAAGCACTCCAAGCCCAAAGGCTTGACCCTTTCTACATAGGTGCTGCTTGGATGCGTTGCAACATGATTGGCGGAATTTATTTTGCAGTGCGAAGTGACCCCGACACGACAATCCCGCATCCACTTGGCAGTTTCCTCCATAGTCGCCGAATTATCACGTTATTTTGAATGTGATGTGACTCCCTTTTCGCATCGTGATGTGCCGAATATTCTGTTGCAATGCAACAATAACGCCGCCGCATCGAATCAAGGGCAAGCCATGCGACGGTCTGCTGTGCCTGTCTTTTGTTTTGGCGTCGTTCTTCTGCATCGGGGCAGGGCACAGTCATGGTGCAGGAAGCGACTTCCTTATCGGTGCTCTCGCGTTGTCCGCTCACTAGTGATCCACACTAGTGTGGCACGCTAGCTAGCTAGCTAGTGAGCTTGCACACTAGTGTGCACGGTGACTTATTGATCTTTGGAATTTGTCCTTGTCCCTTTTGCCACTCCACTATGACTGCGACCGATCAGCCGAGCGGTTTGCGGTAACCGATGCCCACGCATCGCTGTTGGCGGCAATCCAGCAGGCTCGATCGACCCCGAGCACCCAAGACTTGCCTGTGCTGGTCTGCGGCCCCCCACGCAGCGGCAAAACGCATTTTGGCAACTGGTGGCAGCATCATGATGCGTTACGTGGTCAGCCAGCGCGCGTCTGGGACATCACCCCGCAGCAGTGGGAAACCGCCCTTACCGATGACGGTGCCGCCAAGACACTGATCGCCACCCTCGATCAGTGGAAGACGCCCGCACGGCATCAACGCTTGATTCTCGCCCCGATCAGCCTTGCGCACCTCGTCGGAGGCGCAGACATTGCTCCTTCGCCTCTGCCCCGGTGGCCGGAGTTGCGATCACGCCTGCTCACCTTGCCCCACGGCAGCATGCCCGCCGCCGATGACGCCCTTTGCATGGCGGTGGCGCGCAAGGTCGCCCGCGATCGCGGACTAGACGTTGAGGCACAGCCCTTTCAAGGGTTTGTCGAGGTGCTTGTCCGCAACACCCGGCGCCGGATCGATGCCATCGAAGACCGGGTGATTGCCTTTCATGCCTTCGCCCAAGAGCGGTCGCTTTCTCCTTCGACGCACAGCTTTGCGGCCTATGCCCGTGCAACGGCAGTCGCTAGCGACTGCCGCTAGGGTAATGCCCACGATCAAGCCCTGCTCATCGTGGAGCGGGGCATTCTGGGGAGATAACACTGTAAAACGTCCGCCACAGCCCACCTGCGTGGGGATGGTGCCTCCGTCGCGCATCCGTCATCCCCTGATGGGCTGAGGTCGCATAGAGCCGCCCAGCACTGTCAAAGGCGGGACAGGTCACCTGCGGGGTCGGAACCGGGAAAAGAGCCACCAAATCACCCTGGTTGTTGAATTTCGCAACATAGGAGGCATCGGCGCGCTTGGAATCGATATACATGGCGATGTACAGATTGCCATCTCTGTCGGTGATCGCCCCGTCCGGTTCGGCATGCGGTGAGATGGCGGGGTAGTGGTCGAGATCAATAAATACCATCGACAAGCGCCCGGGGCTATGCGGGCCATCATGTAGTTTTTGATCAATCGGACCGAGGGGAATGCCGGTTTTAGGATTGAGCAGGCAACGATAAATCTTTCGCGTGGGGGAATCGGTGAAATACAGGGTGTCACCGTGCCGCGAGAAACAGATCGCATTCGGAATCCGAATATTGGAAAATTGTTTTTTTATGTTTTGCCAACCAGTTTTTCCCTGTATTTTAGATCTGCTAATCGAATAAATGTCGCCAACGCCTTGGTCAGGTTCGCGATACATGGTGCCAATCCAAAACGTTTTGCCGTTCGGGTGCAGGCGACCATCATTTGTCCGGACAAGTGTCGTATCCGAAACAAAATCTCCGAGAACCTCCGTCGAGATAAAATCCTCTCCTCGGGAGTTTCCTTGTTTAGAAATTCCCCCCGCAGTGCCTTTTTCTTCAGATTTGATTTCGTGTTGCAGAATCACACCTTCTTGCCCTAGCGTGATCGTGTGTTTTTCCTCGGCGTTGATGTCGACCCAGTGCATGCGCTCTTTTTGAGCACCACCCCCAGGTTGCCAGAGCACGCCCTCCCCGAGCGAATTGCGCGCATCAACCAGCAAGTGCAACGGCCGATGAACAGTCACCGGTGGCGCAGAGCTAACGGTCGAATCTTGGGGTGGCAGGACAGTCATAACAAACTCACAGAGGGCAGAGGGGATTTTGCCAATACGCGACGGGGCACACTGGCAAGCGGTTGCACTTAGTCATCAGCCTCCACTATACACGTTTTTGCCGAGCGCATCAGGTCAGTGCCCTTATGCTCGTGCTGTTGAATTGGGCGCAGCACGATGTACTCTCTGATCATCCCCTCTCCTCATTCATCGGTACACCCCATGCCCCCCTCCCCCCCCTCCCCCCCCTCCCCTGCCCCCTCCTTGCCGCCGATTCACCCGTCGGTGCTGGACTCCATCGGCAACACCCCCCTTCTGTACTTGCGCGAGGCATCGGAAGCCACCGGGTGCACCATCTTGGGCAAAGCCGAGTGGATGAACCCGGGCGGCTCGATCAAGGACCGTCCTGCCAAAGCCATGATCGAGGACGCCATCGCCCAAGGCACGTTGAAGCCGGGCGGGCGAGTCATCGAAGGCACTGCAGGCAACACCGGCATCGGCTTGGCCTTGGTCGCCAATTGTTACGGGATGCAGTGCGAGATCGTCATGCCCGATAACCAATCCGAGGCAAAGAAAACCGCAATTCGGGGGCTCGGGGCGACGCTGATCGAGGTGCCACCAAAGCCCTACAAAGACCCGGGCAATTTTGTGCGGTACTCAGGGCGGCTTGCCGAGCAACGGCGCGCCGAGGATGCCGCATCCGCTGATCCGCGCGGTGTCCTGTGGGCAAACCAAATGGACAACCCCATCAATCGGCGTGCCCATCAACAAACGACGGCTGCCGAGATATGGCAACAAACCGAGGGCAAGCTCGATGGCTTCATCTGCGCGGTCGGCAGTGGCGGCACGTTGAGCGGCATCGCGGCGGGGTTGCGCAGTTTCAACCCATCGATTGCGATCGGACTCGCCGATCCCATGGGGGCTGCCATGTATGCCTACTACACGCGCGGGGTGCTGGAATCCGAGGGCTCGTCGATCACCGAGGGCATCGGCCAAGGACGCATCACTGCCAACCTTACCGATTTGACCGTCGACCACGCCTATCAGATCGATGATGCCACCGCCCTGCAGTGGCTCTATCGGATGATCGCGCAGGAGGGGCTCAGCCTCGGCACCTCGTCGGGGATCAACGTCGCCGGGGCGGTTGCCATGGCGAAAACGCTCGGCAAGGGGCACACCATCGTGACAGTGCTTTGTGACGCCTCGCATTACTATGCGGCGAAGATTTTCTCGCCCGCCTTTTTGCGCGAGCGGGGACTGCCGGTTGCGCCGTGGATGGCTTAACTCCCCGGCGGGGGCACGCAGCCCCTCCACTCCACGACCACAATGCCCCCTCGATAGCAAAGCACGCCAACACCTGCCATGGCATCATGCCAGCGGGGGCACACAGCCCCGGCGGGGGCACGCAGTCCCTCCACCCCACACCCCTTGTCCCCCCAGTAATTGCGCCATGACCACTAAGCTGTTCGAAACCGATGCCTATCGCCAATCGTGCCCCGCCATCATCGAAGCGGTCTTCTCCTTGGATGCCGACCCTGATAAGGCGGGGGTCGTGCTCGATCAGAGCGTGTTCTATCCGACAGGTGGCGGGCAACCCGGCGATAGTGGCACGCTTGCCCTCGATGATGGCACTGAGGTCGCGATTCAGACCACCGAAAAACACGCCGAATTCGGCATCGTCCACGTGGTCGACTCTGCCGCCTTAGGCCAGCTGGCTGTCAGCACCCCGGTCACGGTCACCATCGACTGGGAAAAAAGACACCGCCATATGCGGTTTCACTCAGCCCTGCATCTTCTGTGCGGTATTTTGCCCTTTTCGGTAACAGGGGGGCAGATAGCAACCGATAAGGCACGGCTCGACTTTGATGCCTCGGCGGCGAATACCCCCGACAAGCAATCCCTGACCGAGCAACTGCAAACCTTGGTGGCGGCATCGATCCCGTCGCAGGTCGAATGGACGTCGGAGGACGTGACCTCATTGGTACGCACCTCTGGCGTTGCCCCGCCAAGCCAAACCGGGAGCACGCGCATCCTGTCATTCGGCACAGTAGACAAACAACCCTGCGGAGGCACCCACGTGGCCAACACCGCCGAGATCGGCAAGGTCTTTGTGCGGAAGATCGAGAACAAGGGCAAGCACTATCGGCGCATCATATTGGCCATCGAAGAATAATACCTCCTTGGCGACGGCAGTCTCATCACGGCTTTCTGCGCGTGAACCCTCTCCCCCCCACTGCTAGCACACCGACACTATCCCCTCTGCTTACGGGAGCAGGGTGCGCAACCGCGCCTGCGTCGCGTGGTGGTGTTCCCGTTGCTTAGCGGGACTCGATCGAGCTAGCGGCTTCTCCGCCCGCGGAAGAGCTTGAGATCGCATCTTCGTCGTCTTCATCGTCCTCGTTGTAGAGCCGCGAGTGCTGATAACGGTTGAGAACAAAACGAACCGTCGCAGCAATAGCCGCGGCCATCGGCATGGCAACCAAGAACCCCGGCAATCCTGCCACGGCCCCGCCTCCCAAGAGGGCGAAGATGATCCAAACCGGGTGCAATCCGATTTCACGTCCGACTAGGCGTGGCGTCACAAAATAGCCCTCAATGCCTTGCCCAGCGAGGAACACGCCCAAGACCAGCGCGGCACTCAGGGGGCTGCCGGTGTCGACATAGGCGAGAGTCGTGCCAATGACCATGGCCGAAATAGGGCCAAGATAGGGAACGAAAACGAAAAACCCGGTCAGAATGCCAAACAGCAAGGCGTACTTCGTGAACCCGACCACAAGGAACAACACCGTGTAGAAGGTCGACATGATCAACGCAACAATCAACAACCCACGCAACAGCTTCGAGACCGACAGGTCAATAGCTTGGGCAAGCTCGACGACCGTTCGCGCATACGATTTCGGGAGTATCGACCGCACGCTTCCGACGACGCTCGGCCAGTCGTTCAGCATGTATATCGACACAATCGGCGTCAGGATGACAAAAGCCACCACGGATGCCACCGAGCTCAATTTGCCCGTGAAGGCGGACACCCAGTTGCGCACTGCTCCAACCAAGGTGCCGACTATCTCTTCGGAAGAGCCGAAAATGTCCTCACGCGAAATACCCAGCAGGTCAAGCTCGGCTTCCACCTTCACCAATACCTCTGTGCGCAGCCGTTCGATAAGCATGGGCAGGGCCTCTGAGAGGGCTATCGCCTGAGCCACCACCGCCGGCAAAACAACCAGAAACACCGCGAGCACGACCACCAAAAACCCCAGCATCACGACGAGAATGCCAATGTATCGGGGCACCCCTTGGCGTTCCACGGCATTGACCACCGGTTGAAACAGATATGCCACAATCATGCCGAGCACGAAGGGTGCCAAAATGCTTTGGAACAAGGTGAAAAAGCTCCAAAGGGCAATCAGGATACCAACCCAGAATGCTGTCCATATTTGCCAGTTCAGTCTCTTTTTGTGCTCCATGTTCATGGCCGAAATCCATTTTTTCTAAGAGAGGAGAGGTGCTTAAAGCCGCGTCACAAGATTGCGCAATCGAGGGAACAGCAACGCAGCCAACACTGCCTTCACAACATCAGCGGGCAGGAAATTCAGCAGTCCGATCGTCAGGATGGGTTTGCTCCATCCCAGCAAGGTGCCCAGCCACAGCACGCCCGGCAGATAAATCAGCACCAGCCCAGCGAACACCGCCAGCAGTGTGGTGGGGGTGCGCTTGTCAAAGCCGCGCTCGGCCAGATAGCCGGTTGCTGCTGTTGCGAGCAGGAAGCCCAGCAAATAGCCTCCTGTTGGCCCCAGCATATAGGGCAAGCCAATCCCCAGATGGGGAGTGCCAGCAAAGACGGGTGCCCCTGCCGCCCCGAGCAGGAGGTAGGATAACACGGTCGAGACGCCCAGCCGCATGCCGTAGGTAAGGCCAATCAGCAGCACGACAAAGGGCTGCAAGGTGAACGGCACCGGATAGGACGGGATAGTGAATTTGGACGATAGCGTCAGCAATACCACCCCGATAACCATCGCGAGAGGAACAGTCAGGACGGGAAATTTGATCGCATAGGGGATCGCGACTGGCGTAGATTTCATAGGGGAGCTCACAAGGCGGGAATACAGAAATGCAACACGGAAGGAAGAGTTGATGGATGCAAGGAAGCAAGAATGGACGAAGGGAAAGAACCCCTTGCACGCACACCGCCTGCTGAGGGTCAACCACCAAGAGGAAAAGGACTAGAGCAAGAAAAGCAGGAGGAGCACCAAATGACGCGGGCACCGTGGCTTCGCATACGTCCATGCGTCCATGAATTCGAGCAGCGTACTCGCTTCTTGGTGCGAAACCTAAGGCATAGCAACCCGTCTGCGCACGAAAAAACGAAGGGCTTTTTTGGTTTTCTGCCCTTGCCACTCAGGGCACTTTACCTGCGACACAGAACAATGGCAACCACCACCCCTCCCCAGCGGGGGCACGCAACCACCCCGGCGGGGGCACGCAACCACCCCGGCGGGGGCACGCAACCACCCCGGCGGGGGCACGCAACCACCCCGGCGGGGGCACGCA